>CAZGAK010000045.1:0-18721 GCA_964523565.1 uncultured Syntrophaceae bacterium
CAGTTTTCTATACTTTACTCTTTTTGGAGCTAACATAATTCAAACCCTAATATTGCTTCTATCTGCTGTATATCCACTTTCCTAAAAACCTATCACTGGGCACGGACGACAAAAGATTTACACTAAATACCCGTTGACAGTTGTCCGTTGAAAAAAGGCCTGATTATTGGCCGCTCGCCACTTACAACTGACCACTACTGTTAATCTCTTTTTTGCCAGGCAAAACCTCTCCGTGGAATATAAGAACCTTCACACCGATAACCCCGTAAGTTGTCATAGCTTCCGCAAAACCATAATCGATATCAGCCCTCAAGGTATGAAGGGGAACCCTTCCTTCTCTATACCATTCCCTTCTCGCCATTTCGGCTCCGCCCAGTCTCCCCGCACAGGCCACCCTGATTCCCTGGGCACCGAATTTAAGAGCCGAGGTTACACTTCTCTTCATTGCTCTTCTAAATGCAACCCTTCTCACAAGCTGAAGGGCAATATTTTCAGCAACAAGCTGTGCATCCACCTCCGGTTTTCGCACTTCAAGAATATTAATGATAACTTCACCCGTCATCATTTTTTCAAGGTCTTTTTTCAGCTTATCTATCTCAGCCCCTTTTCTACCTATAATAATTCCAGGACGAGCTACACGCATATTAATCTTGGCCTTGTCAGCAGCCCTTTCAATTTCTATCTTCGCTACCCCTGCGTGATAAAACTTTTCTTTTAGATACTTTTTGATCTTTATATCTTCGTGAAGTAATTGATGATATTTTTTTTGTGCAAACCACTGGGAATCCCAAGTCTTAATCACACCTAATCTAAACCCGATAGGATTTACCTTTTGACCCAAGCTTCACCTCCTGCTCTCTCATTGTTCATCAAGTATAACCGTTATATGGCTCATTCTTTTTTTAATTGATGCGACTCTTCCCTGTGCCCTTGCTCTCCACCTCTTCAGGGAAGGACCCTGTCCAACAAATATTTCTTTTACATACAGTATGTTTTCGTCTATATTTGGATTCTGAGCGGCGTTAGCAACAGCTGATTTCAATACTTTTTTGACAATACCCGCCGCTTTTTTCTGCGTAAAGGTGAGTATTCTCTCTGCTTCCTCGACCCTTTTACCCCGAACCATATCAATCACTAATCTCGCCTTCTGCGGCGAGATTCGAATATATTTTACAACAGCTTTTGCTTCCATGTCTCATGAAACTCCGAGGGTCAATATTTTAGTTACAGTTTATCTTCTCTTCATCCGTGACTTTCTGTCTCCGGCATGGCTGTAAAACGTTCTCGTCGGTGCAAATTCGCCAAGTTTATGCCCGACCATATTTTCCGTAATAAAAACGGGAACAAACTTCTTCCCATTATGAACAGCAAATGTATGTCCTACAAATTCAGGAATGACTGTAGAACGGCGAGACCATGTTTTTATTACAGATCTACTCCCCGCCTCTTCAGCCCTTTTTACCTTTCCAAGTACTTTCTCATCAACAAACGGACCTTTCTTAACTGAACGTGCCACTCTTTAACTCCTTCTCTTCACAATATACTTATCGGAGTACTTATTCTTTCTTGTTTTATAGCCCTTTGTAGGAACGCCCCACGGAGTACAGGGATGCCTCCCCCCAGACGATTTTCCTTCTCCTCCACCCATGGGATGATCGACTGGATTCATTACGACACCGCGAACTCTGGACCGCCTCCCCAACCACCTCGTTCTACCTGCTTTACCAATACTTACATTCTCGTGATCAATATTTCCTACCTGTCCCAAGGTGGCCTTACATTCTAAAAGAACTTTCCTGACTTCCCCGGATGGAAGCCGAACCTGGGCATAAGCCCCTTCCTTTGCCATAAGCTGAGCATATGTTCCGGCACTTCTGATTAATTGTCCTCCCTTACCAATCTTAAGCTCGATATTATGGATATGGGACCCTAACGGTATATTCTTCAAGGGAATCGTATTACCAGGTTTTATATCTGCCCTCTCACTACTGATAACCGTATCTCCAACCTCAAGACCCACGGGCCAAAGGATATACCTCTTTTCCCCATCGTGGTAATGAAGAAGCGCTATCCGGGCGGATCGATTTGGATCGTATTCTATGGAAGCCACCTTTGCAGGAATATCCATTTTCTCACGTCTGAAATCTATTATCCGGTATCTTCTTTTATGCCTCCCACCTATATGCCTGCTCGTTATCCGGCCTCTATTATTTCGTCCGCCTGTCCTTTTCAGCGGCCGCAAAAGACTCTTCTCCGGCTCCGTTACGGTAATCTCCTCGAAGGTCAAACAGGTCTGAGACCGTCGACTTGGAGATGTTGGCTTATATGATTTAATTGCCATTAATCCTTAACCTTTTTCTATTCAAAAATTTCCATACTATTGCCAGCAGCAAGAGTAACAGCCGCTTTTTTCCAGTTTTTTTTCTTGCCCATGATTCGCCCCAATCGTTTTTTCTTGCCTTTCACATTAATCGTATTAACTTCAACGACCTTAACATTAAAGATCTTTTCAACGGCACTGCGAATATCGATTTTTGTTGCTCTACGGTCAACCTCGAAGAAATATTTATTCCCCTCATCCCGCGCAATTGTGGTTTTTTCAGTAACAAGTGGCCTTTTAATGACGAAATATAGATCCATTATGACAACAAAGCCCTTTCTATCATCTTTACAGAAGGTTCTAACATAATCAGATTATCATATCTTAAAAGATCGTACACATTAACACCCTCTGATCGCATCATCTTAACATCTTTGATATTTCTCGAAGATTTCTCAAGTATGGGATCTGACTTATCCAACACAAAAAGAACGCTCTTCAATCCAAACCTGTCAAGCACTTCCTTAAATTTCTCTGTCTTTATCTCCTCCATAGGAAAATCCCTGAGTATCAACAACTTATCCTCTTTGACCTTTAAGCTCAGGGCAGACATGAGAGCAGCCTTCCTGGCCTTCTTGGGGATTTTATAGGAATAATCTCGGGGCTTAGGTCCGAACACGATACCACCGCCTCTCCAGATAGGAGACCGTATCGTGCCAACTCTTGCCCTTCCTGTTCCTTTCTGACGCCATGGCTTTCTGCCGCCTCCCCTGACATCACTTCGGCCTTTTGTCGACGCGGAACCCTTTCTCCTCGAAGCCATCTGCATTCTTACAACTTCATATATTAAATGCTCTTTGATTGGTGCTCCGAAAATGGAATCGCTTACTTCTAATTCAGAGACCTTGCTTTTTTCAATATCATATACGCTTAAAACAGACATTTTACCACTCAATACCTTATGTTAGCTACCCTTTACAGCACTTTTAATTAAGACGACACCATTTCTACTGCCGGGAACAGCTCCCTTAATTAAAATCAGATTTCTATCTGCCAGAACTCCCATTACAGCGAGGTTTTGCACAGTCTGTCTTTTGTTTCCCATGTGCCCTGGCAGTCTCGTTCCTTTAAATACCCTTGAGGGACTTGCGCTGGCACCTATAGAACCAGGGGCTCTGTGAAACATTGAACCATGGGTAGCCCTGCCACCATGAAAACCATGCCTCTTGATAACTCCTGCAAAGCCCTTTCCTTTCGTCGTCCCGATCACATCTACACGATCGCCCACCTCGAAAATATCCGCTTTCAATTCCTGCCCCACTTCATAGCCGTAAGGGGATTCCGTCCGGAATTCTCTGAGAAATTGAAAATATCCTTTATCCGCTTTTTTAAAGTGCCCCTGCAGAGGTTTCGTAACCTTCTTTTCTTTCTTTCGGCCAAACCCCAGTTGAATGGCATCATAACCACCAGTTTCTTTGGTCTTCTTTTGTATAACAACACAGGGGCCGGCCTCTATCACCGTAACGGGAATAGCAGCACCATCTTCCCAGAATATCTGGGTCATACCCAATTTTTTACCTATAAGTCCCTTTTCCATCGCACTTAATGATCTCTTCAAAAATAGTTTACAGTTCTGTACAAAAAAGGAGGAGATGGAATTTGGAAAAACCCATCTCCCCACACTACACCGAAATTACAATTTTATCTCTACGTCGACACCGGCTGAAAGATCCAATTTCATGAGAGTATCCACAGTCGCCTGTGTCGGGTCAATAATGTCAATAAGCCTTTTATGTGTCCTGATCTCAAACTGCTCCCGAGACTTTTTATCAACATGGGGTGACCTGTTCACACAGTACTTATTTATTTTAGTCGGAAGAGGTACTGGCCCTGCCACGCGGGCACCGGTCCTCCTCGCAGTTTCAACAATATCCTGCGCAGATCTATCCAGCAACTTGTGATCATACGCCTTGAGACGTATTCTGATTTTTTGATTTTCCATATATCCTTCTAAGTAGCTACTCTATAATTTCACTCACAACACCGGCGCCGACCGTTCTGCCACCTTCACGAATAGCAAATCTGAGCTGCTCTTCCATCGCTATAGGTGTTATTAACTGGACTTCCATCTCTACATTATCACCAGGCATGACCATCTCTACTCCCTCGGGCAGTGTAGCAACACCGGTAACATCTGTCGTCCTGAAATAGAACTGGGGACGGTAACCGGAGAAGAAGGGCGTATGCCTTCCACCTTCTTCTTTCGTCAGGACGTAAACCTGTGCCTTGAACTTTGTGTGAGGATTAATCGTTCCCGGTTTTGCCACAACCTGGCCCCTCTCTACCTCATCCCGCTTTATACCCCTGAGAAGCACACCAATATCTTCACCTGCTCTCCCTTCATCGAGGGTTTTGCGGAACATTTCCACACCGGTGCAGACCGTTTTAAACGTAGGCCTGATACCGACGATCTCCACGTCTTCTCCAGTTTTTATGATGCCTCGATCCACTTTTCCGGTAACAACGGTACCACGACCGGAAATGCTGAACACGTCACCAACGGGCATAAGGAACGGCTTATCCAGATCACGTTCAGGTTCAGGAATGTAATTATCAATGGCATCCAACAACTCCCAGATACTCTTGACATCCTCAGAATCGGAATCTTCGCTCTCCAGAGCCTTCAGTGCCGATCCCCTGATAACTGGAATGTCATCACCGGGAAATTCATACTCAGTCAAGAGCTCCCTTACCTCAAGTTCAACGAGATCGAGCAATTCCGGATCATCAACCAAATCAACCTTGTTTAAATAAACAACAACATAAGGAACCTGAACCTGTCTTGCCAGGAGAATGTGCTCCCTCGTCTGGGGCATAGGGCCATCCGATGCAGCCACCACCAGAACCGTACCATCCATATGGGCGGCTCCCGAGATCATATTCTTGATATAGTCAGCATGCCCCGGACAATCGACATGGGCATAATGCCTTTTTTCCGTCTGATATTCGACATGGGCAATATTAATCGTAACGCCCCTTTCCTTCTCTTCCGGAGCGTTATCGATAGCATCAAAGGCCATAAAGTCGGCCAACCCCTTCTTCGCTAAGTGTTTTGTTATTGCAGAGGTCAATGTTGTCTTACCGTGATCCACATGCCCAATCGTTCCGACATTCAGGTGCGGCTTAGTTCTCTCAAACTTTTTCTTAGCCATTTTTCAATTACCTCCTTTAAGTAAAAAATGGTTGATTGGTTTTTTTAATATTATTCTTTATTAACATTTTCTTGAATGCATTTTTTCAATAATTCTCCTTACCAGATCTTCCGATACGGAGCTGTAATTTAGAAAATGCGGTAACCGAATTAAAACCTGTAATGGGCAAAGGCCTTATTCGCCTCAGCCATTTTATGCGTATCTTCTCTCTTTTTAACTGCGGTCCCTCTATTGTTAGCCGCATCAAGCAACTCGGCAGCTAACTTCTCTCGCATAGTTTTTTCGGAACGATTCCCCGCACTGCTTATCAACCATCTGATTGCCAGGGCAACCCTTCGCGTGGGTGATACCTCCGTCGGCACCTGATAAGTAGAACCACCTACTCTCCTTGACTTTACCTCAACAACGGGCTTAACGTTACCGACAGCCCGTTCGAAAATCTCAACAGGTAATTCTTTCGTCTTTTGTTCTATAATATCAAAGGCCCCGTAAAGTATGGAATCAGCCACACTTTTCTTACCCTTTTTCAACAGATTATTGACAAACTTTGCCACAAGTATATTATTATATTTCGGATCCGGCAATATTTCTCTCTTTGTTATTTCTCTTCTTCTCGGCATAAGATTATCCCTTACTACTTCGGCCTTTTGGTGCCATATTTTGACCTGCTCTGCTTCCTGTCCTGAACACCCATCGTATCAAGAGAACCCCTCACGATATGATATCGCACTCCGGGAAGATCCTTTACCCTGCCTCCTCTTACCAAGACAACAGAGTGCTCCTGAAGATTGTGTCCTATACCGGGAATATATGAAGTCACCTCGTAACCGCTGGTAAGACGAACCCTTGCCACTTTCCTTAAAGCGGAATTCGGCTTCTTCGGTGTTGTAGTATAAACTCTCACACATACACCCCTCCTCTGGGGACAGCTTGAAAGAGCGGGTGTCGTAGTTTTTTTCTTGATCTTTGTTCTACCCTTACGAATCAACTGATTTATTGTGGGCATTATCCCTCCAAGCAAGACTATTATTGGTATCAGGAAAAACTCAAGATGTCTATCAATTCACAACTTGTATGTCAAGGCTTTTCTCTACTATTTGTTTATTTTCAGACATTGAATCTTCACTTTTTTCAATCTTGATACCCAGCTTCTTATACATTGGAAGTCCTGTTCCCGCCGGGATCAGCCTTCCCATTATAACATTCTCCTTAAGACCTCTCAAATAATCGATCTTCCCGGACATAGCGGCCTCTGTCAGTACACGAGTCGTTTCCTGAAATGATGCAGCAGAAATGAAGCTGGGAGTACTCAAAGACGCTTTTGTAATCCCAAGGAGAACCGGTGCCCCGATTGCAGGCCTTCCGCCATCGGCTATAATCTTTTCATTTTCTTTTTCGAACGTGATCTTATCAACCTGTTCATCTGCAAGTAATGTTGTGTCGCCAGAATCCACCACTCTTACTTTTTTTAGCATCTGACGCACAATGATTTCTATATGTTTATCATTTATCTTGACACCCTGCAACCTGTAAACTTCCTGTACCTCATCGACAAGGTATTTGGCTAATTCCTTTTCTCCCTTGATAGTCAGGATGTCGTGCGGGTTACTTGCCCCGTCCATCAAGGCTTCGCCGGCCATAACCCTGTCACCTTCCTGGACAGTTACATGTTTACCCTTGGGTATGAGATATTCTTTCGGCTCACCTACTTCGGGGGTCAGGATTAACCGCCTTTTCCCCTTTAGATCCTTCCCGTAGGAAACGGTCCCATCTATTTCGGCAATAATAGCATATTCCTTGGGTTTTCTCGCCTCGAAAAGTTCGGCTACCCTGGGAAGACCTCCTGTGATATCTTTGGTTTTTGTTGTCTCCCGAGGTATCTTGGCAATAATATCACCTGCCTTGACGGGATCTCCTTCTGCAACAACAAGGTTCGCTCCTACCGACAGCAGATGTCTTGCATCAGCATTGGTGCCTGGTGCTTTGGCCGTTTTTCCGCTCTTATCTTTTATAGAAACACGGGAACGCAAATCCAGATCCCTGTACTCAACTATAACCTTTCTGGAAAGACCGGTTGTTTCATCGACCAGTTCCTGCATGGTCTTTCCTTCAATAATATCTCCAAACTTAATAGTCCCTTCGACTTCTGCGAGGATAGGTATTGAGAAAGGATCCCATTCTGCAATCCTCTCCCCTCTCTTTATCTCTTTGCCTTCCTGAAATTTAAGATGTGCTCCGTAGGGAACAGGATATTTTCCACGGCTTCTTCCTTCCTCATCAAGGACATGAACCTCTCCGTTTCTACTCATAACCACAAGATCATCTTCTTGCTTCTTTGCTAAATTAAGATTGACAAATTTCACTATACCCTCATGCCGTGCTTCCAGCGTAGAGTGTTCATCAAACTTTGCGGTACCACCGATATGAAAAGTCCTCATGGTTAGCTGTGTTCCAGGCTCGCCTATGGACTGAGCCGCAATGATACCAACTGCTTCACCTATATTTACCAGGTGACCATGAGCCAGATCTCTCCCGTAACACTTGGCACAGACACCATACTTCGATTTACAGGTCAGAGCAGATCGTATCAAAACTCTTTCCAAACCTGCCCTATCCATTTTCTCCGCAAAGACTTCATCAATTTCCTGATTTGCGCCAACCAGGACTTCACCGGTAAAAGGATCCTGGATGTCTTCAAGGGCAACCCTCCCGAGGACACGTTCACCTGCCGTCTCTATGATCTCACCACCTTCGACAAGAGCGGAGACATAGATTCCATCAATAGTGCCACAATCCACCTCCCTGATGATACAATCCTGAGCCACATCGACAAGTCTCCTTGTAAGATATCCGGAATTTGCTGTTTTCAATGCCGTATCAGCAAGACCTTTTCTTGCACCATGAGTGGAAATGAAGTACTGAAGAACCGTCAGCCCTTCCCTGAAGTTAGCCGTAATAGGTGTTTCAATGATCTCACCGGTCGGTTTTGCCATTAATCCCCTCATTCCTGCAAGCTGTCTTATCTGGGCTGCGCTTCCCCTCGCACCCGAATCGGCCATCATGTAAACAGGGTTAAAACTTTCGACACTGAGCTTATTATCGGGAGTTCCTGATTCTTCTGTAGCAATATCCCTGAGCATCTCATCGGCAACTTTTTCAGTCGCCTGTGCCCATATATCAATAACTTTATTGTAACGCTCACCGTCGGTGATCAATCCATCCATATATTGTTTCTGGATTTCCACAACATCAAGATTCGCCTTGGAGACAATTTCCTTTTTGCCGGCAGGAATAATCATATTATCGATGGAAATAGACAGGCCTGACCTGGTAGCATATTCAAAACCGAGATCCTTTAACCTGTCGGCCAATATAACAGTTGTTTTGGCTCCGCATGACCTGTAACTATAATCAATTAGATTGGCCATCTCCTTTTTATTGATGACCTTATTGACGAAACTGAAAGGAATCTCATCAGGAATGATTTCATAAAGCAATACCCTGCCCACAGTCGTCTCTATAACACCATCATCAGTACGAACCTTTATTTTTGCGTGAAGTTCAACCTCACCAGCATCATACGCACTTCGAACCTCTTCAGGATTGGCAAAAACCATACCCTCGCCCTTCACAAAGTCTTTTGATCTTGTCATATAATATATACCGAGAACAATATCCTGACTGGGCACAATAATCGGCTTGCCGTTGGCTGGCGAGAGAATGTTGTTTGTCGACATCATAAGAACCCGGGCTTCTATCTGAGCCTCAAGGGACAGTGGCACGTGAACAGCCATCTGGTCACCGTCAAAATCTGCATTAAATGCTGCACAGACAAGGGGGTGCAGCTGAATTGCCTTTCCTTCTATAAGCACAGGCTCAAAGGCTTGAATGCCAAGCCTGTGCAGGGTTGGCGCTCTGTTGAGCAAAATAGGGTATTCGCGGACAACTTCGTCCAGTGCATCCCACACCTCAGGAGGCTCTTTTTCAACCATTTTTTTGGCACTTTTAACGGTAGCAACATAACCTTTTTCTTCAAGGCGATTGTAAATAAACGGCTTGAATAGCTCCAGTGCCATCTTTTTGGGAAGACCGCACTGATGGAGCCTTAGGTCGGGTCCCACGGTAATGACAGATCTCCCGGAATAATCCACTCTTTTGCCGAGAAGGTTTTGCCTGAATCTTCCCTGCTTACCTTTCAGCATATCAGACAGGGATCGCAAGGGCCTCTTATTGGAACCTGTAATAGCTTTACCACGCCGCCCGTTATCAAAGAGAACATCAACCGCTTCCTGAAGCATCCTTTTTTCATTTCTTATAATGATTTCTGGAGCGCTAAGCTCTTGCAAACGCTTCAAACGGTTGTTTCTGTTAATAACTCTCCTGTATAGATCGTTGAGATCCGACGTAGCGAAACGACCACCATCCAGTGGAACCAACGGCCTCAAATCAGGAGGAATAACGGGAAGAACGGTTAAAACCATCCATTCAGGTCTATTGCCGGATTTTTTCAGCGCTCCAACAATCTTCAGTCTTTTTACCAGCTTCTTCTTTTTTGTTTCAGATGTAGCTTCCTGCAACTCGCTTCTTAGTTCTTTATGCAGCCCTTCCAGATCAATTTCCTCAAGGAATTTTCTTATCGCCCCGGCACCGATTCCGGCTTCAAAACCATCTTCACCATATGTTTCTTTCGCGTCCAGATACTCTTCCTCGGTCAGTATTTGCTTCTTTCCAAAAGGAGTATTTTTCGGATCCATAACGATCCATGCCTCAAAATACAATACTTTTTCCAGTTCCTTCAGGGTCAAATCCAATACATTTCCAATCCGACTGGGCAGACTCTTAAGGAACCAGATATGGGCAACAGGTGACGCCAAATTTATATGTCCCATTCTCTCTCTGCGGACTCTTGACTGAATGACCTCAACACCACATTTTTCACAAACCACTCCCCGGTGCTTCATCCTCTTATATCTTCCGCAAAGACATTCATAATCCTTCACTGGACCGAAGATTTTTGCGCAAAAAAGACCATCCCTCTCCGGCTTGAAGGTTCTGTAGTTTATTGTCTCAGGTTTTTTCACCTCTCCCTGCGACCATGCAACAATCTTTTCCGGCGAGGCGATAGACAGCTTAATAGCATTAAATCTTATAGGATCTTTTGGCTTTTCAAAAAAACTAAAAATATCTTCCACTGGATCAACTCCCCTTATTGTTTAAATTATTTAGGTCAATGATCACTGTTTTTTATTTTCCGTGCCGCGTCTTCAACTAATTCCACATCGATGGCAAGACCTTGTAACTCCTTAACCAGCACATTGAAGGATTCCGGCAATCCAGGGTCTAATGTATGTTCGCCTTTTACGATGGATTCATACATCCTTGTTCTTCCAGCTACATCATCGGACTTAACGGTAAGAAATTCCTGCAATGAATATGCGGCTCCATAGGCTTCAACGGCCCATACCTCCATTTCACCAAGTCTCTGACCACCAAATTGAGCTTTTCCTCCGAGAGGTTGCTGGGTAACGAGAGAATATGGACCAATTGACCTGGCATGAATCTTATCATCCACGAGATGATGAAGTTTCAGCATATAAATTATTCCCACTGTTACCGATTGATCAAACGGCTCTCCTGTCCTGCCGTCAAAGAGTATACTTTGCCCACTTTCCGGAAGATCGGCCATTTTGAGCATATTTTTTATTTCACTTTCTTCGGCACCATCAAAGACCGGCGAGGCCATGGGAACACCCTTCTTTAATCTGTCGACAACCCTTTTCAAATCTTCCCCGGAAGCTTCATCTATAAAGCTGTTAAATTCTGGGGAAGAATAGATATCCTTTAACTCTTTCTTCACTGATTCGTCACTTTCATGCTTTTCTATAAGAGATTGCAGTTTTTCTCCCAGACCCTTTGCCGCCCACCCGAGATGAGTCTCCAAAATCTGCCCGACATTCATACGCGAAGGAACCCCCAGAGGATTCAAAACGATATCAACAGGGGTACCATCCTTGAAGAACGGCATATCTTCCTCGGGCAATATTCTCGATAACACCCCTTTGTTGCCGTGCCTGCCCGCCATTTTGTCACCAACTGAAAGCTTTCTCTTTATAGCAATATATACCCTTACCAACTTTATGACGCCTGGCGGGAGCTCATCTCCTGTTTTCAATTTATCCATCTTTTCTTCAAAAGATGCTTTGATTATATCTATTTTCTCAGAGAGATTGGTGAATATATTCTTCAATTTCTCCTCAATATCCCCTTCTGCTAATGAGATATCTTTCCAGAGATAAAACGGAATATTATTCAGCGCATCCTCAGGGATAATTTCGTTCTTCTTTAATAAGATTTTCTTTTTGTAGGGATCAGATAATCTCGAAACAGAGGTTTTCCCGATTAACAAATTCAGAGCTTTCTTTTTTACGCTTTCCGTAATAATATTGATTTCATCATCTTGATCTTTAAGTAATCTCTGGGTTTCTTCCTCCTCTATTTGTTGCGATCTGATATCTTTTTCTGTGCCCCTGCGGTTAAAGATCTTTGCATCGATAACAACCCCTTCCACTCCTGGCGGAACACGCAAAGATGTATCCCTTACATCTCCTGCTTTTTCACCAAATATGGCACGGAGCAATTTTTCCTCCGGCGATAATTGTGTCTCGCCTTTCGGGGTAATCTTTCCTACTAAAATATCACCGGATTTCACAAAAACACCCATTCGAACAATCCCGCTTTCATCCAGATTACCGAGTGATTCCTCTCCTACATTAGGAATATCCCTCGTTATTTCCTCTTTGCCGAGTTTTGTGTCTCTGGCTGCAGTTTCGAATTCTTCAATATGAATGGATGTATAAACATCCTCCTTGACAACCCTTTCGCTGATTAATATGGAATCTTCATAATTGTATCCGCCCCATGACATAAATGCGACCATAACATTACTGCCAAGGGCAAGCTCTCCATCATGTGTAGCAGGACCATCGGCTACTATATCACCACTATTAACCCTATCTCCTTTATTGACAATAGGCTTATGATTAAAGCATGTATCCTGATTCGAACGCTGGTACTTGATCAGGTTATATATATCGACACCCGTATCAAATTCGTCTTTTTCGTCATCATCACATTTAATGACTATTCTTGAGGCATCGAGATCTTCTATAACACCGGACCTTTTCGCTACAACAACTGCACCAGAACCCCGGGCAACCACTGCTTCCATTCCCGTTCCCACAAAAGGAGCATCGGGTTTAAGCAAGGGAACAGCCTGCCTCTGCATATTGGAGCCCATCAAGGCACGGTTAGCATCATCATGTTCCAAAAAGGGAATAAGCCCGGCGGCAACACTGACAAGCTGACGGGGAGAAACATCCATCAAGCCTACTTCTCCCGACGGAACGGTGATATAGTCTCCTCCTTTTCTTGCCGTAACCATTTCAGTGGCAATTTTCCCGTCTAAATCAACAGGGGTGTTTGCCTGGGCTATAATATAATTTTCTTCCTCTGTTGCAGAAAGGTAACGAACCTCATCGAGCACTCTGCCCTTTTCTACCACCCTATATGGTGTTTCTATAAAGCCGAAATCATTCACCCGTGCATATGCACTTAGAGAAACAATCAGACCAATGTTGGGCCCCTCGGGAGTTTCTACGGGACATATCCGGCCGTAATGGGTGTTATGCACATCTCGTACTTCAAATCCAGCCCTTTCACGAGTGAGGCCTCCAGGTCCGAGAGCGGACAATCGTCTCTTGTGGGTAATCTCCGAAAGGGGATTGGTCTGATCCATAAACTGGGACAATTGACTGCTTCCGAAAAATTCCTTTATGACTGCAGAAACAGGCTTGGCATTAACGAGATCGTGAGGCATCATGGTTTCCACATCGAGGAGGCTCATTTTTTCCTTTATGGCGCGCTCCATTCGGACTAAACCGATCCTGTATTGATTTTCAATGAGCTCCCCAACCGATCGTATTCTCCTGTTGCCCAAATGGTCGATATCATCAAGATTATAATTACTCGCGCCATTTTTGAGATTCATGAGATAATCGACGGCATCTAATATATCTTCCTTGCGCAAAACTGTCACTTCCGACGGAACATCCAAGCGGAGTTTATAATTAATCTTAACTCTTCCGACACCGGAAAGATCGTAGGTATCGGGACTAAAAAAGAGGCCGTTGAAAAATTTTCGTGCCGTTTCAAGGGTAGGCGGATTACTTGGCCTGAGCCTTCGGTATATTTCTATTATAGCCTCTTCCTCTGTTTCAATCTTATCCATAAGGAGAGTGTTTCTGATGTAGGAATCTGCCCCGTCCTCACTCAAATGAACAAATTGAAGTTCCTTAATATCTTTTTGAGGAAGCAATTGAATCTCTTCCATAGTAAGTTCATGATTGCATCTGAACAGGATTTCACCTGTCTCGGGGTCCGTAACGTTACTGGCAATTACTTTCCCCATAAGGTCATCCTCTTTAATATCCATTCGGGTTATCTCCGAATCAATCATTTTCTTTACGGTTGTCTTGGAGATCTTTCTACCCTTTTTTATAATAACTTCGCCGGTTTGCGGGTCTAGTATATCCTCTCCTACTCTCTCACCTACAAGGGATTTAGCAACGGAAAGATAAAACTTATTACCATCGACAAAAACCGTCTCAATGTTGCAAAAATGTTTGAGAAGCTCTTCAGTTGTGTATCCCATGGCCTTGAGAAGAATCGTGACAGGCATCTTTCTTCTTCTGTCTATCCTGGCGTAGAGAATATCCTTGGGATCAAACTCGATATCAAGCCAGGATCCCCTGATGGGCATAATTCTTGCCGAATATATAAGTTTCCCGCTTGAATGGGTCTTTCCCTTGTCATGATCAAAGAATATTCCGGGTGACCTGTGAAGCTGACTTACAATGACCCTTTCAGTACCGTTAATGATAAAAGTACCCTTCTCGGTCATTAAAGGAATCTCTCCGAAGTATATTTCCTGCTCTTTTATGTCTCTGACACTCTTCTGACCGCTATTGCGATCAGCATCAAACACAACCAGTCTAACGACTATTCTCAGCGGAGCCGCATAGGTCATTCCCTTTTGTATACACTCCGTCTCGTCATAGCGACCTTTACCTATGTTGTAACTGACAAACTCCAGCGAACATTTTCCACCGAAGTCCACGATAGGCATTACACTTTTGAAAGTTCCCTGAAGACCGAAATCACCCCTTTTCTGCGGGTCAACATCTTTCTGCAAAAATTTTGCATAGGAATTTTTCTGGATATCAATTAGATTTGGTATCTCTACTATTTGTTTAATATGACCAAAATTTTTTCTATATCTACCCATAAGACCCCTTTATTTTTTTACCACTCATAATAAATTGCGAGGTGTAATTTATTATTTTACTTTACCTCTACGGTTGCTCCGACCCCTTCCAGTTTTCCCTTCACTTCTTCGGCCTCGTCTTTCGATATACCTTCCTTAACCGCTTTCGGCACACCCTCGACAAGGTCTTTGGCCTCTTTCAGTCCCAAACCTGTCAAGGCTCTCACGACTTTAATCACCTGAATCTTCTGTTCTCCAAACCCTGTAAGGACGACATCAAATTCAGTCTTTTCTTCTACCTGGGCTGCCTCAGCAGGTCCTGCAGCTACGGCCGCCATGGCAAAGGGGGCGGCAGCTGAAACACCCAGCTTCTCCTCCAATTCCTTTACCAGCTCCGACAGTTCAAGAACTGTCATTTCTTCGATAAATTTTACAACGTCTTCCTTCGTAATTTTTTTTCCTGCCATTTTTTCATTCCTTCCTGTATGTTCTAGTTTTCTTTTTCTTTTTTGATACGGTACGCTTCAAGAGTCTGAACAAATTTTCTGGAAACACCGCTTAAAACCGTTACAAGCGAAGTCTGCGATGCTATCAGCGTGGAGAGGAGTTTCCCCAGAAGAACTTCCCTGCTCGGTAATTCGGACAGGGTTCTTATCTGTTCTCCCGTCAGAAAATTGCCATCCATCACACCGACCTTAAGTTCCAGTTCTTCATTTTTCCTTGCAAAATCAACCAGCACTTTTGTCGGTTTGACGACATCCCCAAAATCCATGACCAACGCCACTGGACCCTTCAGATATTCGTCGAACAAACTGAAATCAGTATCCTTCGAGGCAATTTTAAAGAGCGTGTTTTTAATTACCCTAAACTCTGCATCCGACTTCCTCAGTTCATTCCTCAATTCCGTGATCTTTGCGACATTCATGCCGCTGTAATCTGCAAGAATTGCCAACTTTACGTCTTTAAGTTTCTCTTGAAGCTCAGCAACGATCTGTTCCTTTTTGCTTCGATTCAAATCAATAGCCTCCTTTCAACATTTTAATTCCAACAACTTTTAGTATGTAATTTTGAAAGTCAGACCGCTATACAGGAAGAAATAATGAGCCACTCTTCCGTCTCGGCAGGCCGAACACACTCGATTAAACTTCCTGTACCTGCTGTCTTGGACTTTTGCTGCTCTTTAGTTTTTTTATCGTAAAATATTCCGTACATCCAGAGGATCGGCTTTGACCCCGGGACCCATCGTGGTGGAGAGAGAAATAGATCTTAAATATGTTCCCTTACTGGATGCAGGCTTGAGCTTGATGATGGTCTCCAACAATGCAAGGATATTCTCATATAGTTTATCTGTCCCGAAAGAAGCCTTCCCTACCGGACTGTGGACGATACCTGCCTTTTCCACTCTGAACTCAACCTTACCGGCCTTTGCCTCCTTTACGGCATTCCCTACATTAAATGTTACAGTGCCAACCTTGGGATTCGGCATTAACCCCCGTGGCCCCAGAATCTTACCCAGTTTTCCAACGCTTCCCATCATATCCGGAGTAGCAATAACCCTGTCAAAGTCAAGCCACCCCCCCTTAATCTTTTCAATCAAGTCATCCGAACCGGTGAAATCTGCTCCGGCGTCAAGGGCTTCCTTTTCTTTGTCACCTTTTGCAAATGCCAACACTCTCACAGTTTTACCCAGACCATTAGGGAGAACAACACTCCCTCTTACCATCTGGTCTGCGTGCCTCGGATTGACTCCCAATCGAATGGCCGCATCGACAGTTTCATCGAATTTCGCCCTCGTTGTCGATAACACGAGTTCTACGGCTTCTCTCAATGCATAACGTTTCTCTGATTCAACATTCTTTCTTGCATCAAGAAATCCTTTTCCCCTTTTTGACATTGTAAAAAACTCCACTCTCAATTTAATTGGTTATTTCAATTCCCATGGATCTTGCAGTTCCCTCTACAATTTTTATGGCACCTTCCATATCTATTGCATTGAGATCCTGATACTTCAACTCCGCAATCTCCCTGACCTGTGCGGCAGTTACATCTCCTACCTTTTCCCTCTTGGGATCCCCCGAACCCTTTGCAACCTTAGCAGCCTGCTTAAGAAGAACAGCGGTCGGTGGAGTCTTTGTGATAAAGGTAAAAGACCTGTCAGCGTATACGGTAATTATAACAGGTATAATCGTACCCTCCTGCTTTTGCGTTAAGGCATTATATGCCTTGCAAAATTCCATAATATTGACCCCGTGCTGACCCAAAGCCGGACCGATCGGCGGCGATGGAGTTGCTTTTCCTGCCTTTATTTGAAGCTTAATACTTGCTATAATTTTTTTTGCCATTGTATAATCACCTTAATCTCTTCTTTTGTTGCGAATGCAATACATTTCTTCGACTATACACATCAATGCTGAACAACTTGTATGAAATCCAGCTCAACCGGCGTTGATCTGCCAAAAATACTCACTATAACCCTCAATTTACCCTTTTCCGGTTTTACTTCATCCACCACACCGTCAAAATTTGTAAAGGGACCATCTATAATCTTCACATGATCTCCCGCTTCAAACTTATATTTTGGTTTCGGTTTCAGCGTTCCCTCATCAATCCTTGTTTTTAATGACTCCACATCTTCATCCGATATGGGAGACGCCTTATCTTTACTTCCTATGAAACCGGTAACTTTAGGAGTATTTTTTACTATATGCCAGGTATCCTCATTCAGCTCCATTCGTACAAGCACATAGCCGGGGAAGAATTTTCTCTTTGAGGTTTTTTTCTCACCCTTTACAAGCTCAACTATGTCTTCCTCCGGTATAAGAATATCATCAAAGTACTCTTCCATACCGGCAACCGCTATCCCCTCCTGCAGGGAAAGCTTTACTTTATTTTCGAAACCGGAATAGGTATGAATAACGTACCACCTAAAAGCCATATGTTTTAACCTAAAACCAATCTTATTATTTTAGTTAAACCAAGATCCACAATTCCCAGAAATATGGATATAATGATAACAACGACAATAACAACTGATGTTGACGAGAGAGCTTCTTTCGGTGTCGGCCATGTTACTTTCCTGAGTTCTCCCCGCGATTCCCTCAAAAACTGAGTCACCTTCAATGCAACTGCTTTTATCTTTTCCATCCAATCATTCCATATCGCAACACTGAGAAAAATAAAATGGCAGGCCAGGAGGGACTTGAACCCCCAGCATCCGGATTTGGAGTCCGGCGCTCTATCCAATTAGAGCTACTGGCCTGTTCCAAACAAAATTATTACCCTATGAGAATAAGATTATTTCGTTTCTTTGTGAAGCGTGTGGGCCCGACAAAACCGACAATACTTTTTCATTTCAAGACGACTTTGCATGGTCCTTTTATTTTTTGTTGTTGTGTAGTTCCTCCGCTTACACTCACTACACGCAAGGGTGATTATATTTCTCATTCTAAGCCTACTCTCGTTGAAATGGAGCCCACGACCAGGATTGAACTGGTGACCTCATCCTTACCAAGGATGTGCTCTACCGACTGAGCTACGTGGGCCAATAAATCCTGAAATCCTGATCTCGCCCTCACGCAAACAAGTGCTTTGTCAGGTTTCGACTGATTAATAAATATGGAGCGGGAAACGGGATTCGAACCCGCGACCCTCAGCTTGGAAGGCTGATGCTCTAGCCACTGAGCTACTCCCGCTTCGTAAACAAAACAAAATGGTGGAGGGGGGAGGATTTGAACCTCCGTAGGCTCCGCCGGCAGATTTACAGTCTGCTCCCTTTGACCACTCGGGAACCCCTCCAGAATCTCTCTATCAAATGGAGCTGGCGATGGGACTCGAACCCGCAACCTGCTGATTACAAATCAGCTGCTC
>CAZGAK010000046.1:0-2458 GCA_964523565.1 uncultured Syntrophaceae bacterium
GGAAAACTTCTGCCCTTTTGTTTGTGAGGGACTATGGATAAAACTCTATTTTCATGTATAAGAGAGAGGATAGAACAGGTGGGAAAGTAATGAAACGTGATGTTTTAACAGGATAGAGAATCTTATTTATTGTCGGGTTAAAGAGCTATAAACGAGATCTCGACTTACCCAGAACTTTCCTTCAGAAATTAAATCCTAAACATTCACGCTATCAAATAGCTATCACTAATGCAGGGTGGGAATCTGAATTGCAGGTCCATAGCAGATACCTGAACTCAGAAAATCGACAGCAAAAGCTTGGATAGAATAAAGCTGTTTGAACTTTTGGATTTTTCAACAATGATCAAGGCATAAAACAGCTATCCTGCATCTTTGGGTTGAGGGAATTGATCGAGAGTATCATACTGTCTTAAATTGGGAAAATCGCATTTCAGGGACATGATAGTGGATGTCTTATAAATTATTAAACACCCACAGTATCCCATAATATTTCAATTTTTCATAATAAAACCTGTCAGTTAACGCGATCATACCTTTCATAGCTCTTCAAACTGTCAGGTAACTGTAAAGTTGTGTCGGTTTTCTTTACAGTTAAGGAAAGTTCGTTCAAATCCAGTCGCGACAAAGCATTCCGGGCGATCACTGTTGTAGTTACCCATGAAAGCTGTCGGATTTGTTTACAATTTCGAAATTTTGCTCTAATGCAATGGCTGCAAGGATTTCAGTCTAGCGAGCTCATTTATAAGCACAATAAGTGTTGGGTTTCTTTACAAATGACGTATGCTTCGACCCTTGTTCACATCTGCATTTGCGGCAGGCCATACGCCGGAATCGGGCATTATTGTGTAATAATATCAGGGTGTTACACATAAGTACTCAGAATATATCATTATGTGGCGTATTGTGCGCATGATATTTGCATATTGCTTCGCATGAAGAACTATTCACAGACAGCTATTAACAAAGGGGGATGTCGTGATTATGCGTAAACTCGTTTTCTTGGTGGTAGCATTTGTATTGGTGATATTGCCCATGGGCGCGCAGGCAACTATTATAGCGGCAGATAGCTTCGATTATTCCGCGGGCACCCTCGTAGGCAAAGGGTCTGCCGCGGATCCCGGATGGTCCGGGTCTTGGACTGGCGATGTCGCTGTCATAGATGGGGGCAGCTTGTCGTATACCGACACGAAAGGCAACCAGTTGGTCACAGCCGGTAACAGTGTCCAGACAGCACCCGGAACCGTCTTGTCGTACCGCGGATTTGAGGTTCCGCTGCTGACTACGGCCTCTTATGTTTACATATCGTTCTTGATGGATAATTACAACGTTGGTGCTAAATGGTCCGGGATTTCTCTCTATAATAGCAGCACAGAACTGTTTTTCATGGGCAAGCCGGGCAATACATCTTACGTGGGTGTGGAACGAAAGATACCCCTATATCAAATGTTGAGCACCGAATCGTTCTCGGACCCTTTATTCTTTGTAATTTGTCTCCAGCTTGTCAATAACGGCACCGCTGCGCAGGCTTTTTTCTGGCTCAACCCGGATCTTGATGATAATGATCAGCTCAATACAGGTAGCTTTATTGGATTCACAAGTTGGTCCGATTATACTTTCAACCAGATTCGAATCGCCGGTGAAACCGGAGTCATGTTTGATGAGCTTCGCATCGGCACCACGTATAGTGACGTTTCGCCATTCGTGCCCCAAACAACCGTTCCGGAGCCGACTACTATCTTTCTTCTCGGATGTGGACTGGTCGGTCTCGTAGGTGTCAGGAAAAAATTTTAAATAAGAGAAGCCGAGAGGGTCGAGAAGCCGAGAGGGTCGCATCTTAAATATTAAATATTCACTATTCAAACTAAACATCTATGATACTATTACTTAATATTTAAGATCTGACCCTCTCTCCTCCTAAACGAGATCTCGACTTACTCAGAACTTTCCTTCAGAAATTAAATCCTAAACATTCACGCTATCAAATAGCTATCACTAATGCAGGGTGGGAATCTGAATTGCAGGTCCATAGCAGATACCTGAACTCAGAAAATCGACAGCAAAAGCTTGGATAGAATAAAGTTATGTTGCACTTTGTGTTTTGACAATACTGTCCTTGATAGCAAACGAATATCTTTAAAAACGTGGACGCCGGTTTTTCCATCAGTGTATAGCAATCTGTGAACCTTCAAAAAGTGACGACAAATATAGAAAATCCTTGACAAAGAATATCAACTTAGTATTAGATATTATTAAGTTAAGTGAAGTGAAGTTGTTGTAAGGTTAACCCTTTTTACGACCACAAAGAAGGTTTAGTTATCAACAGTATGCCACCATGAGGGATTGGAAATGCCCGACTATGAAATGACACGAAACTTACCACCCCCCCCCCCCCCCCCCCCTCCTCCTACCCTACCACTTAAAACAAACCTACGACAATCAACACACCCACCAAATACGC
>CAZGAK010000046.1:2468-18221 GCA_964523565.1 uncultured Syntrophaceae bacterium
TTAGCGCCGACAGAAAGGTTTGAATGATCCATGACTTCTCCTACGGCGGGACCTAGAACTCGGGGATGGGAAAAAGGGAAAGCAATCCCCCCCCCCCCCCCCCCCATTTTTTACTTCATCAACTTTAAGAAAAGTCCATTTAAAAATCTATAGACAAGCCTTGGTGTGCGTAAGTGTGCCGGGGCTTTTTTATTCAGACAGGGAGGCATCGAAATGGCCAGGAAGAAAGAAACAAAAACCGCTGCCAAAAAAGTGGCTGATGTAAAGAAAGAGCCAGTCACAAAGGCGACACCCAAAAAGGTAAAGGAAGAGAAAGAGAAGAAGCTGGCAATTGCCGCGCCAAAAGAGGCTACCGGTTTTCCCCTCGTCGGCATGGGCGCATCTGCGGGCGGGCTGGAGGCGCTTGAGACCTTTTTTACCCATATGCCGCCTGACAAAAATATCGCTTTTATGATCATCCAGCATCTGAGCCCGAAGCACAAAAGCATCATGGGCTCGCTGCTGTCAAAATGTACAACAATGGAGGTCCTGGATCTGAAAGATGGGATGAAGATTGAACCTAACCATGTCTATCTAAACCCTCCGGATAAAAACGTCATGATCATGAACGGCAAGATCCATTTAATGGAACCCATAAGAACCGGCGGTATCAATCTGTCTATTGATTGTTTTTTCAAATCTATGGCTGAAGACCTGGGCGAAAAGGCGATCGGTATTATCCTCTCCGGCACGGCAACGGACGGCACCCTCGGTCTAAAGGCGATAAAGGCGGGGGGAGGGATTGCCATGGTGCAGGACCCGGATTCCGCCAAGTATGACGGCATGCCGAGAAGCGCGATCGCCACCGGGATTGTGGATTTTATCCTCCCTGTGGAGAAGCTTCCCGCCGCACTTGCAAAATACATCCGCGCTCCCTATATCGCTGTCACCAAGAAAGTCAAGGCGACTGATGACCTGTTCGCAAGCTATATCCAGAAGATCTTTGTCCTGATTCGATCCTCGACCGGCCACGATATCTCCCGTTATAAGCAGACTACCCTTCGCCGGAGGATTGAGCGGCGCATGGCCGTCCACCAGATCAATAAGATATCAGACTATGTGAAATATCTTCAAAAAATCCCGTCAGAAGTAGACATCCTTTTCAAAGATATGCTCATCGGGGTGACCGGTTTTTTCAGAGACCCGGATGCCTTTAAAATTTTAGAGGAGCAGGTGCTGCCTGCCCTGTTGAAAGACAAGCCGCCTAATTCTACGATTCGTATCTGGATTGTGGGTTGTTCCACCGGTGAAGAGGCATATTCAATCGCGGTTTTGCTTTCAGAGGCCATGGAAAGAATGAAACTACATGTTAACGTCCAGATCTTTGCCAGCGACATAGACGCTGAGGCCATAGAACGTGCGCGTACCGGAGTATATCCCGACAGTATTGCCGCGGACGTGTCCCCGGAGCGATTGCGTCATTTTTTCATAAAAGACGGAACTACCTTTCAGGTCAAGAAACACCTTCGGGAAATGATCATATTTGCGGTCCAGAATATCATCAGTGATCCCCCATTTTCCAGGATAGACCTGCTGAGCTGCAGGAACCTGCTCATCTATATGGATAGCAACCTGCAAAAAAAGATACTCCCTTTATCCCACTACGCCTTAAATAGTAGAGGGGTTCTCTTCCTGGGCCCATCCGAGTCAATCGGGGAGTTCACCGACCTTTTCCAGCCTGTTAACAGCAAATGGAAGATCTTTAAACGAAAAGAATTTTTCAAGGAAAAGGCCATAGATTATCCCGGCATGCCTTTTTATCAAGGGCCGCGACTTGATAGGTTCGAGGAGAAAGAGCCCGTGGCGACCGACATCTATAATGTGGCTGAAAGGATAATCCTTGACCAATATGCCCCCCCCGGGGTTCTGGTTAATGAAAAATATGAAATTGTCCATTTCCTGGGCAGGACAAACAAATACCTGGAAACGCCCACGGGTAAAGCCAGTTTCAATATCCTGAATATGGCCCGTGAGGGTCTGCAGTTCAAACTGAGCACGGCGCTCCATAACGCTGTAAGGCAAAAAAAAACAATCTCATATGAGGGCCTGCGGATTAAATACAATGGCGGGTTCCGAATCATCGACCTGACGGTCAGGCCCCTGACAGAGGCAAACATTAAAGAAAATTTTATGCTCGTCATGTTTGACGATAAAACACCGGGTGAAAAGCCTATCTTGAAAAAAGGGAAAAAGGCGGCGAAAGATGATTCCGATCTGGTCTTGATAAGGCTTGAACAGGAACTGCAATCCACCAAGGAGCATCTTCAGACAACCATCGAAGAACTGGAGACCTCTAATGAGGAACTCAAATCCACCAATGAAGAATTGCAGTCGTTGAATGAAGAAATGCAAAGCGCCAATGAGGAGCTGGAGACCTCCAAAGAGGAACTGCAGTCCACCAACGAGGAGCTTGTAACCGTCAATGCGGAACTTCAGAACAAGGTGAATGAATTGTCAACGGCCAACAACGACATAAACAATCTTCTTGCTGCCACTGACATCGGGACCATCTTTCTGAATACAAAGCTACAGATCAAGCGTTACACGCCGGCCATGACCAGGATATTTAATCTGATCCCGTCAGATCTGGACCGGAAGATCAGCGATATCACCGCAAAAATAGATTATGGTACCCTTGTTGCGGATGCTGAACATGTGCTCGATACCCTGACTCAAAAAAGGATGGAAATACGGACCAGAGACGATATTTTGTTTGATATGACAATCTCGCCGTATCGAACAACAGAGAATGTGATCGATGGCGTTGTCATTACCTTTGTTGATATTACCAAGATTAAAGAGGGGGAGAAAAGTGCACGTCTCGTCGCAGTGGTCAGGGATTCCAACGACGCGATCCTGCTTCATGATTTTGAGGGCAATATAACCGCCTGGAACAGAGGCGCGGAAAATATGTACGGCTACACCGAGGCCGAGGCCCTCAAAATGAACATCCGCGATATCGTACCCGAGGACAAGGGCAAAGAAGCTCTGGCCATGGTGAAAAAATTGTGGAAAGAAGAAATAGAATCTTTTAATACCCAGAGATTGGCCAGAGACGGCAGGCGATTGGATGTATGGCTGACAGTGACAAAGCTGTGCGATGACAAGGGAGAGCCTTACGCCATAGCCACCACTGAACGGGATATTACAGGGAAAAAGCTTGAAGCTTGAACCTGTTAACCTTTAAGACCTATAAGGTGAACTGATGGGAAAGAAGAAGACCAAACTTCGCGAGCAGGCCGAAAAAACTTTACAGGAACAACAGTCTGACACCCGGGAACCATCGGAACTATCACCCGGGGAAACCCACAGCCTGATACATGAACTGCGGGTGCATCAGATAGAACTGGAGATGCAGAACGATGAACTCCGACGGACTCAACTGGAACTCGAACAGGTGCGTGACAGGTATATCGACCTGTACGACTTTGCTCCGGTCGGATATTTTACGATCAGCGACAAGGGGATGATCCTGGAGGCGAATCTCAGCGGGGCCACCATGCTGGGTATAGAAAGGGGCCTTCTGAAAGGAAAGCCTTTTAGCCGTTTTATCAGCGCGGATACTCAAGACATCTTTTATCTGCATCGCAAAGAGCTTATCGGAAAAAAAGTACCGCAGTCCTGTGAACTAAAACTGAAAAGGAGTGATGCCGCTGAATTATGGGCTCAACTGGAATGTATAATCGTACAGGACGGTGAAGGCAGTTTTAGCCGGATTCGAGCAGCAGTCACCGACATCACCGACCGCAAGCAAGCCGAGGAAGAGAAGGCAAATCTCGAAGCCCAGCTTCATCGAGCACAGAAGATGGAAGCCGTCGGCACCCTCGCGGGAGGCGTGGCACATGATCTTAACAATGTGCTGGGCGGTATTGTCGGTTACCCTGAACTGTTGCTGATGCAGCTTCCAGAGGACAGCCCGCTCAGAAAACCTCTATCGATTATAAGAAAATCGGGAGAAAGAGCAGCCGCCATTGTTCAGGATTTACAGACACTGACCAGAAGCGGCTTTACTTCTACAAAAGTCGTAAACCTGAACGGCATCATATCCGATCACCTGAAAACACCCGAATATGAAAAATTAATGTCATTTCATCCTCATGTACAGTTTGAAATCACTCTTGAAGAAAATTTGTTAAATATCATGGGCTCACCTGTTCACCTCTCTAAAAGCATCATGAATCTAATATCAAATGCCACAGAGGCCATGCCCGATGGAGGCAAGGTTGTTATCTCTAGCGGAAACCGATATTTAGACAGACCTGTAACGGGTTATGACAATGTAAGCGAAGGAGAATATGTGACTCTATCCATTTCGGATGAGGGTATAGGCATGTCAGGAGAGGTCATGGAGAAGATCTTTGAGCCTTTCTATACGAAGAAGGTAATGGGACGGAGCGGAACGGGCCTTGGCATGACGGTCGTATGGGGAACTGTTAAGGACCATAACGGATATATTGATATTCAGAGCACCGAGGGGAAAGGAACTACAATCACATTATACTTTCCCGTAACCCGGGAAAAACTAATCAAAGATGATGCCCCCTTACATGTTGAAGACTTAATGGGCATGGGAGAAGCCATTTTAATTGTGGATGATGTGGAAATACAAAGAGAAATCGCATCCGGTATTCTGAACAGACTTGGTTATTCCGTCACAACCGTATCAAGCGGTGAAGAGGCGGCAGAATACATGAAAAACCATTCAGCCGATTTACTGCTTCTTGACATGATAATGGATCCCGGTATTAACGGACTTGAGACATACAGGAGAATTCTTGAAATTCATCCCGGGCAGAAGGCGTTAATTGTCAGTGGATTTTCCGAAACAGACCGTGTCAAAGAGGCCCAGAGACTTGGCGCCGGCGCTTATATAAAGAAACCTTTCGTGTTAGAGCAAATAGGAATAGCTGTCAGACATGAGTTAGATAGATAGCTTGATAATATTGTGATCAAAATTTTCAAATCAAAATTTGCATACAGCCTGGAAATATTCCAAAAGCCGTAAATTCAAGACATCGATTAAATATCGCCATTCGGATGTCAATTTTTACAGTGTATATATCTGCTTAGTATCATCACCCCGATATTGATGAACATTTTGACAGATATTTTGCCCCTACCTTAACCAGGGACGCAAATCCCTTCTTGCATTTGCGGATGACATATATTCATTCCTCATCTTTCAGTCTCGCTCGTTTGATAACATTTGTTCCGAACTTGTCGGTTATCGTATCGATTGCCTCATCCAGTTTTTCCCAGTTGGAGTTCTTTGTGTTATCACGTTCAAAGATGTCAATCTGTATCGGTTCTGATTCGGAGACAAGGTTGGACACTCCGACACCGATTAGCCTTGCCTTCTTCGGCAGCCTGTAGCTTTCAAGTAATTGAAAGGCTTCCCTGATAATCACTTCAGAAGATTGTGTCGGGTCTTTAATTGTAACGCTTCTGGTAACCTGTTTGAAATCCGAATGTTTTATCTTGATGTTGATAGTCCTTGCCCTTATATCCAATTTCCTCAACTCTCTTCCGACTTTTTCCGCCTGCTTCAGAATATATTTTTCGAGCACCTGTTTATCGTCTGTATCTTCGAGAAGGGTTTCTTCAGAGCTGACTGATTTTGTTTCCGAACCAGGTGTTACGACTGATCTGTCAATGCCGCTGGCAAGTTCCATGAGCCTGCAGCCAAATTTGCCGAACTTTTTTAGAAGTATTTCTTCGGGATATTTTTTCACGTCACCGAGAGTCTTGATCCCCAGCAGTTTGAGTTTATCATGAGTATTCTTTCCGACACCGGGCACTTTATGAATCGGGAGAAACTCTATAAACTGTCGGACATTTTCCGGCATAATGATTGTCATTCCATCGGGTTTATCCATATCCGATGCGATTTTTGCCAGAAACTTGTTAGGTGCAGCTCACAGTGAACAGGTCAGGTTCAACCTTTCTTTTATCCTTTTCTTGATACTGGGGGCGATTTCCCTTACCCCTCCAAAAAGCCTTTCACAGCCGGTAACATCAACATAGGCTTCGTCAATTGAAACGGGTTCAACCAATGGAGAGAATTCGCGAAGAATGGACATGAACTTTGCTGATAATTCTTTGTAGCGGCCCATCCTGGGCGGAAGAAAAATTGCTTCGGGACACTTTTCCCGCGCCTGAAACACCGGCATGGCAGAATGGACTCCAAACTTTCTCGCCTCGTAATTTGCAGCAGACACAACACTGCGTTCAGACTGTCCGGCTACGATTACACACCGGCCCTTCAGCAGAGGATTATCCAGCTCTTCCACTGAGGCATAGAATGCGTCCATAT
This sequence comes from uncultured Syntrophaceae bacterium, assembly GCA_964523565.1. Classification (GTDB taxonomy): domain Bacteria; phylum Desulfobacterota; class Syntrophia; order Syntrophales; family UBA6807; genus CAZGAK01. The sequence goes on from CAZGAK010000046.1 coordinate 8,821, forward strand.
CTATGTGGAGGATCATATGATTTACAAACTCTTTATAAGGTTTTTTTGCCGTTTTCGGATCGGTACAGTAATTATAAATCCTTTTTTCGTTATGATCTATGCAAATCTTCAGTCGTGGATTAATAAAGGCAGAATCTTGCCAATCTCTTTTTATCACCTTGACAAAATAAAGATATATACGTAATCCTCCGATAATAATATAAGCAAAAAAACCATTCTTTTATCAAAGGAGGATTACACCCATGGCTCTTACAAAAGCAGAGATGATCAAATCAATCCAAAACCAGTTCGGCCTTCCTCAAAACAAATCAACAGATATGTTCGAATCCTTCCTGGAGATAATAAAAACATCCCTCGGAAACGGTGAGGATGTCATGATAAGCGGGTTCGGGAAATTCTGCGTCAATAAAAAGAGCGAGAGGAAAGGGAGAAACCCCAAAACAGGAGAAAATATCATTTTGGAGGCGAGAAGGGTTGTCACTTTCAGATGTTCACGGAAGCTGAAGGATAGCGTCAATAAAAAGTAAGCTGAAACAGAGCCGGTAAATTGATAGATATAAACAGCAAGGGAAGCACAATAAGAATACTGTATAACCAGCTGCGTCCTGAAACCCTGGAATCGGTCATTGAAGAATTTGTTACCCGTGATGGAACCGACTATGGCGGAGCAGAGGTGTCCCTTGAACGAAAGATAGATCAGGTAAAAAGGCAGCTCAAATCCGGCCAGGCCGTTATTTTATTTGATGAGTCGACCAAAACCTGCAACATCTTTTCGAAAAACGATCCACGGGTAAAGGATCTTGAAATATAATTTTTGCGATTTCGTCAGGAATTGAAAATTCAAGACGTGTTTCGCGAGTATAAAAAACAAATCCCGTTCGTTACGGTAACTGCTGCAAAACAGGGGTTTATACTTTCTGAAAGATATACGAACAGCCTTCGAACCGCAAAAGTTTGTGAGTTTGAAAGGGCAGCTTTTCATGACTTCCGATTATCAAAAAACCGCCATCAGTCAGACTGCCCATTACCTTATGGAAGGCAGGTTCCTTGATCTCCTGTCTATAATATGTCAGAAGGTTGTTTCGTAGAAAAATTATCTGAAATTTTTTCACAGGAGACGGCTGGGTTATGGGATCATAGACCTCCCATAGAATCCCCTCCTTTGCCTGATCTGGTATTAAATAATTTGATTTGTCTTCAGATGCATGAAAGCAGGCCTTCTTAATTTCTTCGGGCACCTCTTTTAAGGCGCTTCGGTCGTAGGTTCCTTCCCTGGCTTTAATCAGGTAATCGGGATTAATATCAGTGGCCCACAATTGAAGCTGTGGGAACCGTTCAAACTTCTTCGCAAGTATAGACCAGAGTATTTTAAGGCTGTAGGCCTCCTGTCCCAGTGCGCATCCTGCCGACCAGACACGCACTTTCTCCTGGTATTGAGTAATAATGTCCGGAATAATCTTTTCTTCCATGACCTTCCATAAATGGCGGTCGCGGAAAAAACGGCTGATGGAAACAGTCATCAAACGTTCAACATCTTTTATGATCTCAGGATTATTGTCCAGGACATGAAGGTAATCCTCCATGGTGTGACAGCCGAGTTGCTGCATGTGCCGGCTTATCCGCTTTTTAACTCCTTTTCTTACTTTACGATAACCTCGCCAGGAAAGGCCGAAGCGATCCAGGAGTTGACTAAATTGACGATCATCCATATTGCGAAGCGGTTACCGGAGATCCTGGCAAAACTACGATTCAGGATATATTTGATTTCCAATATAAAGTCCGAACAGATATGGTTTCTGGCCTAAAAAGGCCAGGGCCTGATTTCTTACCTCTTCTTCAGCAAAATTCACAGTATAACGAAAAGTCTGATAGTCGAAGGTTATGCTGCGAGCGAAATACAGGGGTTTGAGGGTATTAATAATTTCTATCTTTTCCTGTTCAGATGCACCGTCGAAAAGATAAAAAAGACTATAAACAATATGGGACCAGAGCATGATATCTACTTCATAGTAGTCCATCCACTGCATATGATCGATTTTTTGGTAAGCATATATGTTCAGGTGTTTTTTGGCTAAATCACGATATGCTTCATATTCCTTACGGCAATCCTGCTTGAGCTTTACGATATCGATATCTAAAGACTGGGGCTCTGTCAACTTTTCCAGGCCGTAACGTTCAACAGCTCGAGCCTTGTTCTGCCATATTGTTTCCACATCTTTTTTCAGCCATTTGGATTTATATTTGTGCAAGGTAGAAAAGAGTGTATAGACAACCTCTTCAAACATCTGGCCGAGCTTGGGGGTACTGGCATTGTGAACCTTTGAACCCATTCCCGTTTGACAAACCCTGAAATCACCAAAAAAGGCATTCAATGACATAAAAATATCGATGCCGTATTGTCGCGTCATATCACTCCATTCCTGTTCGAGCCAGTATGAACAAAGCTTCGAGGAGAAGGCAAAATCTCCTCCGATTGGTTGGCGGACGTCGAGGCCTGCCAGTGAAAATACGAGAGGATAACAGAGATGATTTGTGATCGTTCCGTCAAATTGGTGTCTCGAGTAAAGGGGAGTGACAAAATCATTTCCTTCTTTGACAGGATAACCGAGATATTTTATCCATTCCGGTGTAATCGATCGAAGATCCGCATCAACAACGATTACGATCCTGGCCTCCACATCCCTGCAAAATTTAAAAAGATTCCAGAAATTGTTTCCCTTTCCCTTTACCCCCTCGGGTGTGGAAATGTATTTTTTGTGTACTCCGGAAGGTACCTGGGCAGATAAAAACGCTCCTTTTGTGTCATCAGGGCTATGATTGTCAACATTTACGATAATATTTTTTGTATCGGGAAAGTATTCAGCGAGGCCCTGACCTGCCATACTGACAACATGACCAATCGTTTCTGATTCGTTATAGGAAGGTATACCGACAACCACATCATATTTTTTTGCATCCATTTATTCGTCCCCTTTCAATTTCTACGGGATTATGAAAAAATCATTTGCAATATAAAAGCTGTCTGTAATCTCACTTTTGTAACCATACAACAAAACTGATAAAACATTCAAGAAGTTATACTTTATGTTTTGCCTCGAAAAAAGAGGTTCATGCCTCGATCCTGAAAAGTTCCTTTATTGTCTCTTCTTCTTCTTTTTCCGTCGAGTTCGGTCTGTTCCAGAACAGCAGGATTTTGTCCCGGAGCCAGAGAGCCTGGTATGGAGTTAGCTTTTCGAGTTTGTTGATTAAGTCATTTGTGTTGACTTCGAATTGTTCTCCCAGTCTCTCGTATTTTTCCACGTCTTCAACATCCCAAACGAACAAAGTCGGCCAGGATTTTAGCCTGCCTATTTCCATCTGAGTGTTTCTGAAAACGTTGCAGAGCAGAGAAGCCTCTTTTATGGAAAATTGATCTTTCATTTCATCTTCGACCATATCAAGGATGGCATAGTAACACTCGAGATCCCGCTGGATAATGGTTGAAAAATTTTTTCCTCTCTGTTCAATTTTTTCCTGGAGAGGCCGGGGGAGGTGTACGATTTTTTCCATCTTTCATGCCTCCGCTTATTTTACAGCTTTTATTCATAAGGAACTGCAGGAGTCGGGGAATCGATACAAATATATAGGGCTGTTGTTAATGAATGAGTCAGGATATAATACCTTCAGATGTTTCCATCCGGGAAGGGGAAAATTGCAGGATATGACCCTGGTGCCCGGTTCAAGTTCCTTTTCCAGTTTTTGAGCCAGTCTTTTCATAACATCGGGGAAGAGATAACAGAAAACCACATCTGCGTCGTTGATGCTCACTTTCCAGAAGTTTTTGCACAGGACTTTAACACTTTTTAGCCGCATGGTCCGAAGACGTGCCAGTATATAGGCCAGCGGATTCACTTCATAGCCTAAAGCCCTGACACCGTAACGCTTCTGTGCTTCGCGGAGGACTCTTCCGTCACCGCAGCCGATATCCACGAGCATTTCATTTGCCTCCATGGGTACCGCATCGAGGAAAGTCCTTACCCTTATAGAGGCCGAAGGGTGAAACATGGCACCGCGTGTGATCCTGAAGACCGATAAGATAGAAAAGACAAGGATTAATTTTGCGATGAAAAGACTCCCGATCAAGATGAGAGCCATAAAAACCCAGTTCGGCATATCTTTTCTCCCACCGCCTTATAAATCAATTGTGATGTCTTTGTCAAAACTAACCTTGCCATCAATATTCATTTCATTCACTTGGGGTAGCCGGTAATTTCCCTGATTCGTTTATAGAATGGCTTGAGGCGTTTGTACATCTTTTTGTAAATGTCACGGTAAAGTTCGTTGTATATGGAATGGGTTTTCATGTTTGGTTCAAATACTTCACCGACATGGGTCATGGCCTTAATTGCCGCTTCAAAGTCACTGTGAAGGCCGAGTCCGACAGCAGCGTCTATGGCCGCGCCGAGTCCCGAGGTTTCATAGATATGAGATTTGGCGGTTGGCAGTCCAAAGATATCCGCCGTCAGTTGCATGGCACTTCTGCTTTGTGAACCGCCGCCTGATACACGAAGAGTTGTGACAGGAACCTTCGTCCGCTTTTCTATGCGCTCCTTGCCTTCCCTGAGGGCATAGCCCAACCCTTCCAGAATTGAACGATAGAGATGTGCCCTGGTGTGAACATCGCCGAAACCGATAATGGCTCCCTTGGCTTCAGGCCCCGGGAGTTTCAATCCGGGTGACCAGTAAGGCTGAAGTACAAGTCCCATAGAGCCCGGAGGAATATCCTGCACCAGCTTTTCGAAAAGGGCTTCGGCTTCTAATCCCCGCTCGGCAGCTTCCTGCTGTTCCTGAAGGCCGAATTCCCTTTTGAACCAGCTTACCATCCAGAACCCGCGATAGATCTGTACTTCTATTGTATGATAACCCGGAACGGCCGAGGGATAAGGAGGTAGTAACGGTATGGCTTCAACATACTTTTTGTGAGTGACGTTAATGGTGGCTGTCGTCCCATAGCTCAAGCAGCCGATGGAGGGATCGAGACTTCCCGATCCGATGACCTCACACGCCTTATCTGCAGCGGCTGCCACAAGGGGTAACCCTGCAGGGATTCCCGTCTCCCTGGCCGCAATTTCGGAAATAGTTCCAAGTGTTTCTCCTGGTGGAATCAGCCTGGGCAATAAGGCACGATCCATGGGCAAAACCCTCCATTTCCAGTCCCAGTCAGAGGCCCAGCGAAGGTGTCTGTAGTCGAAGGGGATATAGCCGACCTGGCAGCCGATGGAATCGACAAACTCTCCGGTAAGCCTGTGGGTAAGATACCCTGAAAGGAGCAGATACTTGTGCGTCTTCTTCCATACGTCCGGCTCGTATGTACGTATCCAGTTCGCTTCCGCTTCTGCCTGAAAATAGGCGATCGTGTCGCTCATATTAATAAGACTGAAGAGAAGTCCCCAGAGTCCACCGATGGGTGACTGCCCGTGTGTTTTACGTTGATCCAGCCAGTGCATGGCAGGGCGAAGAGGCTTTCCTTCCCTGTCTACATTGATAAGCGTTCCCCTCTGGGTGGTGAGGGCTACACCGGCGATACGTTCTTTATTGACTTTTCCCTGTTGCCAGAGACCCTGGCAGGCTTGACAGAGGGACTGCCAGAACACCTCGGGATCCTGCTCTGCCCAACCCGGATGTGTCGAAAAATAAGGCGGTTTGAAAGGAACAATTTCCATTGCCACCAGTGCGCCATCCGGATCGAAGACGAGGGCCTTCAGGCTCTGCGTTCCGTTGTCTATGGCCAGTATCAGATCTTTATTGTTCATTGATTTCGCGCCGTATGTTGATAATTTTAAGGTTTCAAGGTTTGTTGCGCTGCATCCTGAAAGAAATTGTATTGAAAAACTGTTTTATGGCCGTCCAGACATCCTTTATAGAAAGAATTCTCTTTTTCTCCGGAATCTCAATTTTCCTGAACGGCAGTGAATAAGCACTTTTCACAAGGTCAAGATACATATCTGTTTCCTCTTTCCAGCGTTTCTTGTCCCATGGCAACGAAGGTTCGCAGAGTTTCTGGATTCGATTAAGGTATTCTTTCCCGCCTTCACGTGTCAGCAATCCTATGCGTACCCGTCTCAAGAGCAGATCGCCGAGATGCATCACCTGCTCGCGTTTTGCCACAAAGGGCAATTCCGCCCATAATGTATGAGTGCCGGGAATTGTTGATAGATCTTCGGGAGAGGCCATTGTCACAAGCTCTTGTGCGGCGTTGCCGTATCGACCATAGAGGCGGCGCCATGTATGCGGAGATAGCCCGTAATCATTCTCCGGTATTTCAGGTGCAGGTGAGAAAACGGGAATATGCCGATCAGGTTCCTGATCTGATGTCAGAAAGGGCTTGACTTCGTTGAGGGCATCCCAGGCCATCCTGCGAAATGTTGTGAGTTTTCCCCCTGTTATTGTTACAAGTCCCTTATCTACCCAGACGACATGATCGCGTGATTCCTCGGAAGGAGACAGTTTCCCCTCGCTCAGTACGGGCCTGATCCCTGCAAATGTAGAAATGATATCATCAACAGAAATATCAAGGGAGGGGAAGAATTCATGTAACCCCTCCATGAGGTATGAAACTTCCTCTTCGGCAATGGCGGGTTCGATGGAAATATCATCTTTATGATCAAGATCGGTTGTGCCGAAGAGAACAGCACCTTCCCAGGGAATAACAAAGACAGGCCTGTGATCTACGGGATGTATAAAACTCATGGCCTGGGCGACAGGCAAAACCCAGTTAGGGAAGACGATATGACTGCCGCGCAAAGGACGCAGATGGAAATCCGGATCGGGTGAGGAATGTAACATCTCCGCCCATGAACCCGTTGCGTTAATAACTGCGCCCGTTGAAAACGTTCTCGTCGAATGTGTTTCCGTGTCCTCTACCGTAACGCCAACGACGTCACCTTCTGCATTGCGCTGTATTTCTGTCACCGAGGTGTAATTCATCGCCGAGGCACCCGATTCAACAGCATCATTAATCAATCTCAGGACCAGCCTGGCATCATCAACCTGGGCATCAAAAAAATGGAATCCTCCGATGAGGCCTTCCTGCTTCACATGGGGCAGCAGCATGGAAAACTTCTGTGCATCGTAAAATTTGTGCTGCTTTTCAAACGCCATTATATCGTAAAGAGTGAGACCTGCACTGAGGGCTGTCTTCCCGGGGCTTTGATCTTTATAAACGGGCATCAAAAAACCAAGAAGATCAACCAGCCCGGGGGCTTCCTTGAGCAATCGCTCACGTTCTTCCACGGAAATCTTGGTCAGCAATAACTTGCCCTCTTTAAGGTACCTCAGACCTCCATGGACCAGTTTCGAGGAACGGCTTGAAGTCCCCCAGGCAAAATCCATCCGTTCCACAAGAAGTACACGCATCCCCATACGGGATGCTTCCCGGAAAATACCCGCGCCGGTAATCCCTCCTCCTATGACAATCAAATCCCAGTTTTCCGGTAGATCCTTAATGGCCATGCTCGATACCTTTTATACGTTCTGATTTATGCTGTTTAAGAATTAAATTGATTTCGTCGGATTCATACGCTCGTCGGGGTCAATATGGGAGTAAATTTGTCTTATCGTACTCATTCCGATTGATCCCTTCTCGGCTTCCATATATGGTTTATGATCTATTCCGATGCCATGCTGATGACTGATCGTTCCTCCGGCTGCTACAATAGCGTGACTTGCCGCTTCCTTGAGATCTTTCCAGCGTGCAAGCGTTTCCTCCGGCGTTTCTGCCAGACGGAATACAAATGTCGTATAAATGCTTGAACCCGTCGGATAGATGCTCGAAAGGTGGGTAAAAACATGTACCGTTTCATTCCACGATGCCAGGCCATTTGCAACAGCCTTTTCAATGGATTGCATGGTCGAAGAAACTTTATTCCACGTCACAGCCGTCTCCAGCGTATCGACGGCGTAACCCATGTCCCACAGGGTGTTCCGTAAATAAGGAGTGCGAAAACGATTCTTTTTCCAGGCCTCTCCCATGGCTTTCCCCGTGGAAACGCCTTCATTCCGGCGAATAATAGAAAAGGACTCCCGTCGTGCAGTCGTAACAGATCGTTGTGAACCTGTAAAACCGATGAGACACATGCAGGCCTCTTTTTCGGGAATGCTTCTAAATCGAAGATAGCGATTGAGGAGAGAAATCTGCTTTTCGTGTCCGGCCATAGCAAAATTGGTTAAGGTTTCCGCTGAATTACTCAAGCGCACCATGGAAAGGGGCAAGCGAGAGGCGGCCAGCATTCTTACAGCTTCTACGGCATTTTCCCATGATGGAAAAAAAACGCCATGTATATCATTTCTCTCAGGGAGAGGGGAAATTCTAACGGTAGCTTTGGTCAGCACTCCCAATCTTCCTTCCGATCCCAGAAGAATATGTCTGAGATCGGGTCCCGCTGCTGAAGCGGGAAAAGGAGGGAAGTGCATGGTACCTTTCGGGGTTAGCAATTCTCCTCCCTGAAAAAGTTCATCCATCCTCCCATAGTACGTTGATTCCTGGCCGCACGCACGGGTGACCACCCAGCCGCCAAGGGAAGAATATTCAAAAGACTGGGGATAATGTCCCAGTGTAAATTCCCTGGCCCTTAGTTGTGCTTCAAGGTCGGGTCCCCGGATTCCGGACTCAAAGGTGGCGAGTAAACTGTAAGAATCAAGGTCAATCAACCGGTTTAGATGTTTGAGCGATAAGCTCAGTACAGGTCTTTTTACTTCCGGTACGTCAAGATGACCCAGGACGCTCGTGCCGCCACCATAGGGAATGACGACAATTTTATGTTTAAAGGCGAAATTAAGGAGTTCTTGAACATCATCAAGTGTATTGGGAAGGGCCACACCATCGGGAAAACGCTGCAAGGTTCCTCCCCGAAGGGCTATCCAGTCAGGAAGACTCTGGCCATGGGCATGATTAATTCTTTCTTTCGGATCAGTGGAGATAAGAGGATGCCGGGGTATACGTGAACGAGGGACACGATTTATCAACTTTTCAAGTGGATAATCCTCCCTGGGTGTTCCTTCGCCAGACAATTCCCGCAAAAGCTCGCAGGCTCGCGGTGAGAGATCTATATGATTGTTAGTATCACCCCAACCGTTCCATCGCTGCATCACGTTCCCCCCATTGCAACAACATGACTTCGTTTTCAATAAGGCAAATTTACCCTAACAAATATACGCTGTCTTTTCTATCAAATACTATCGGAACAACAGGGTTGAATCATGAGTATTATAAGCAGGAAACATGGCCAATCTCTCATTGACATGCAGGAGTCAATTACCAGTACTTCCCCCCGCAAAAAACAAGCTCTTGTCAATTCAATTAAATATTAAAGAAATTTGCACTATTGTCCGATAAGTTATCTCGAGGAGTTGATTTTCTCTAC
>CAZGAK010000047.1:0-18183 GCA_964523565.1 uncultured Syntrophaceae bacterium
TGACAAGCACTGTTATCCTGTTGTTTTTACAAACGATATCACGTTTCCATGAGCCGTAGCGATTACTTCCATTCTTTCAATGGGTTAAGCCCACTCGCAACATAATAGCAGATAACTGAACTCAGAAAAGCGACAGTAAATTTTGATGGCTTCGTAAAAAGTCAAAAACTTGCCAATTTGTCATTCCCGCGAAAGCCGGAATCCAGTAATTACACGCAGTTATGGATTCCCGATCAGGTCGGGAATGACAAAACGACAGAAATTCGGACTTTTTACGAGTGCATCAAATTTGGGATACAGTAAAGCTGTATGAACTTTTGGATTTTTCAACAATGATCACGACATGATTTAGCTACCCTAAAAGTTTACCTCCGACAGTTTCACAACCGGGCGCAGCATTTTGTGGTCACTTTTCCTTGACACATAAGAGCATTTCACTCTATATCTCTTGCATCAAAAAGGCAATTCTTGTCAAAAAGATTTATCTGCAGAACTGTGAGAGGCATGGGGAACATTCGAATAAGTACGGAAATATTTCTTGACAACATCCCGCAAGTTAACCTATAGGTTAAGTAATGGATATTGAGATACTCCGATCTGGCAAAGAGCTCAATCTGTATGCTTTGGTTGTAAATGGAAAATGCCTAATTCGTGACTTCATCAATAGCCTTGAAAATCAGTCCAAGAAGCAAGTAGCAAAATTATTAGAGCAAAGAGCAGCTCATCTTGTTGTATCTAATGAACAAAAATTTCGTTCCATCGGGGATAATATTTTTGAATTAAAAACTCGCGGTGGCGTAAGAATTTTATGTTTTTGGGGTGGGCCAAAAAGATTAATTATCACACATGGATTTTTCAAACCCACAAGAAAAATACTTCAAGCCGAAAAAGCAAAAGCAATTAGATGGTTTAAAGAATATCAGGTTAACTGCCGATTATAAGCAAAGATTAAGGATTTAAATAAAAAAAGGGGAGAGACATGAATAGTACAGAAAAATGGTTCAGCGAACTTTTGGAATCATTTAAAGATGATTTCGACTTTCGTCTTGAGGGACTAATCTTTGACCTTACTGAACATATATGCAAAACAATGAAAGACAAAAACATTAAACGTAAGCAATTGGCAGAGGCTTTAAAAGTATCTCCTGCAGCTGTGAGCAAGATTCTAAATGGTAACTCTAATTTTACGATCCGCACATTGCTGTCCCTCGCTGATGCATTAAAAACTGAATTGAAAATTGAATTTAAAGAAAAAGGAATTTCCACTTTTGATGTAGACTATACGACAGCATCACAAGCTATAGAGAGTAAAAGGGCAAGCTCATTAGATACAGCAGATATTCCAAGAATTGAACCTTGGATAATCGACAATTTAGAACAAAGACCAACATCTTCTTTTTAATATAGGAGAAAAACATGAAACTAAGCAAGGCACTCAAAGATGTCATAGTAAACGAGATTAAATTTGTTTTTAATAAAATGAAGGAAAGTGCTGAAATCGAAAAGAAGATTTTTTATTTCAGCGCAATTCCTGCTGAGTTGTTAAGAGTGCTCAATTTAGAATATGATCCGGATATTCTATACATTCACCATATTGTTAATGACACTCATATTGCGTTTCAGCAAAGGATTGCCGCCATAAAACGAGGGGACACGGTTGTCACCATAACAGATGAACAAATAGGCAGTCTTGAACATTTATCAAATGAACTGGGGAATAGATTTGAACAAAACAAGGAAATGGATGACATATTAAGGAAATTTGTTATGTTATCATACTCAACATCTGGAAATGGTTATTATCTTATGCAAAAAGGTCTTTTGAAAATATAATGCACGTCTATTTAGCCTTAAATCAGAGATCTTCTTTCCAGATATGGATTGCATCTCTTAACTCCGTTGTTAATTTTTCAGTTTAAGACATCTGCTTAACATCTTAATCGATACTGCCAAAACAAAAGGTTTCTACAGCTTGCCAATAGAATCATTCCCTTTTATTTTCTCCTTTTGTCACGAGACCTTTGCATAACGCCCCCTTTTGTCCAATTTCTGCGTCAGGCTCAAAGTTTAATCCTCGAAATATCCAATATATTCCTGTGGTTAAAATTTTTGCCTTCCTTGAACTTGAACAAAATTGAACATTTTGCAAAGGTCTCGTCACATGCAGGAGTTGGGGTCATCTTCTCCACGCATTGGGGAAGTTTGCCCCTCTCAAATGCTCACTTTTTTTTGGCCATTCGTATTATTTCAAATAAATCAATGAATTATGTTTTGGCATTAGCTTTGCACTAATATATTTACAAATCAACGATGGAGGTGACTGATTATGACCACAAAGAAGAAAATACTTTTGATAGATGATGACAGGGATTTTCTAATGGCAACCAAACTTATCCTTGAAAGTGGTGGATATGAAGTATTTCTGGCGGAAGATGGGAAAAGTGGTGTTGAGATGGTGAAATCAGTATCCCCGGACCTTACCATTACAGATATGATGATGGAGACGTGGGGTGAGGGATTCACGGTGGTAACAAAGATACGTTCCACGGAAGCAGGGAAAAACATGCCATTGATCATGTTGAGCGGAGTTGATCTTCAGGGACCGTATCAGTCATTTGAACCTCCCGAGGAGTTTCCAAAGGTAAATATGGTACTGCATAAGCCTGTCAAGGCCGATGATCTCCTGAAATATGTCGAAAAGCTGCTTGGGTAGGTAAATATGACAACAAAGACCGGGAAAGAACTCGTTCTAATAATTGATGATGAGGAATCCATACGGGACGGGTGTAAGCAGGCACTGGAAAAGTTCGGGTATGATGTGATTACCGCGAGAGACGGCGAGGAGGGCGTCAGGATTGCCAGGAAAAGCCGGCCGGAGATGGCCTTTGTTGACCTCAAGATGCCCTCCATATCGGGTATGGAGATCATAGATATACTTTCAAGGGATATACCCGATATGGTCTTGATTGTGATCACCGGCTATGCATCCATAATCTCCGCAGTAGAGTCCATGAAGAAAGGGGCCTATGACTACCTTCCCAAACCCTTTACTCCTGACCAGTTGAGGGCTGTAGCTAAACGTGGGTTTGATCACCGCAACCTCAAGATGGAAGCAAGAATGTTGAGGGAAGAAAAGGCGCAGATGGAGAAGACCTTTATTACCTTTGTAAGCCATGAAATGCGCTCTCCGCTTATAATCATAGAGCAATATCTCGAAGCTCTCAAGACAGTGGCAGGCAGTCGTCTGGATAAGGATGCTGTTGACATTGTTGAACGGTGCAATAAGCGTATTCAGAGCCTGAAAGATCTTGTTGAACACTGGCTGGACATAAGTCATATAGAAAGCGGTATTTTCACACCGAAGAAAAGTCTTGTTAGCATTGCCGGCGTTGTTATGAGAAGTGTAGAGGAAATGACCCCCCTTTACCATATAAGGGAGCTTTCGATAGAAACGGATATTCCGGAGGATATACCGGAGGTAGCTGGAGACGAGGAAAGCCTGGTGAGAGTTTTCGTAAATATCATGGGCAATGCCGCAAAGTATACACCAGGCGGGGGTAAAATATCCATACGGGTGGAACATGATGAACACTATGTCAGTATAAGCATATCGGATACAGGAACGGGTATTCCCAGGGGAAAACTGCCTTTTATCTTTGAACCGTTTTACAGAGTAAAGGGAAAAGAAGAACAAGAAAGGGGTTCGGGGTTGGGGCTCAACTTCTGCAAAAAGATCATGGAAGCTCATGGTGGAAGGATAGAAGTTGCATCAAAAGTCGGGGAAGGTACAACCTTCGTGTTAAAACTCCCCCGGTAGGATATCAGTTATGAAGTGCATTGATGATAACTACTACGAATTACATGAGGAAGATATTCCTGGCAGCTGTTTTCTGTGCAGGCGAAACCCGGGGAGATTGTTGATTGTACGGCAAATCGCAAGCATGAAGATGATTCATATGTGCCCGAGCTGTATGGTGAATAACCTGTCTGAATTTTTGCTCGATAACACGAGACCCTGGGTGAGCAATAAGGATAAATTGAAAAAATTGTGGAACAAGCCTTGAACATTAAATTGATAAGAACTTGCCTTTTTTGTGGAGGAAGTGGCAGGCAGCTTATGTTAGATGCCTGCCACTTTTTTTGTGCGATGTCGAAGCATTGTTACGTATATTATTGTTCTTGCATGTGATTCGATACCATAGTAGTATCCATGCCGTATGTCTGGGGGGTCATTTATAGCAGAAGAGACGTTCTGTATAATACCTCTCATGCAGATCGATGTTCGTCGTCAGGTCTTAAGAATTCCGACAGGAGGAAGGATTATATGGATAAGAATCTGATTATCATTGGAGGCGGTGCGGGGGGTCCTTCATCTGCTGCAGAGGCAAAAAGAAGAGATCCGTCCATGAACGTGACCATCATAGAGCGGGGTGAACATGTCTCCTATGCGGCCTGACCCATGCCCTATTACATCGGTGATGTAATTCAGGACGAAAAGAAAATGATTGCCAGAACACCGGAACAATTCGGGAAAACCGGCGTAAACGTAAAACTGAATACCCGTGTTGAAGAGATTGACACGGAAAAAGGGGTAGTACGGTTATCGAACGATGAAACAATGCCCTATGATACGCTGGTCATGGGGACGGGATCGGATGTATTTCTGCCCGACATCCCCGGACTTGATCTGGAAGGTGTATTCAAACTGAAGAATTTAACCGATGCAATCCGGATCAAATCATATATCAAGGAAAAAGGTTGCCGGAAAGCGATCATTCTGGGGGCCGGTTTTATTGCCATGGAGATGAGCGAGGCCCTCACAAATCTCGGTCTTGAAACCAGTGTTGTCTACCGGGGTGAACTGCCCGTCAAAAAATGGGACCCCGGGTTTTCGAAGATGATTCTTGAAGAAATCAATGAAAATAAAGTTTGTTTTATTCCACACAGGACACCGGTGGCCATTGAAAAAGGCGGCGCCGAATCTTCACTCCGCTTAATTACCAACGATGGGGAGATAGAAGCAGATCTCATTTTATGTGCCCTGGGTGTGAAGCCGAGCACAAAATTGGCTGAAGAAATCGGCCTTCAATTAGGGGAAACGGGTGCCGTTAAGGTTAATTTCTCTCAACGGACATCCCGCGAAGAGGTTTATGCCGTTGGTGACTGTTGTGAAGTATTTCATCGTGTAAGCGGAGATTGGGTATATATGCCTCTGGGAGATGTTGCCAATAAGCAGGGGCGTGTCGCAGGTCATAATATTGGGAATTATCCCATGACGTTTCCGGGAATTGTCGGCGCACAGTCGTTCAAGATATTTGGTCTTGAGGTTGCTGCTACGGGTATTGATGAAAGAGGCGCCACGAGGAGCGGTTACCATCCCGTGAGTACTATTATATCGGGGACTCCCATCGCCAAATCCATGAGCAGGGGTCAGAAGCTTGGGCTAAAGCTTATTGCGGACAAATATTCCGGAAAACTCCTCGGTGCCCAGGCCGTCGGACAAGGTGGGGCTGTAAGCAGGATAAATACGTTATCTGCTTGCCTGTGGTCGGGCATGAACCTTGACGAGATCGGTTACATTGACCTGGCTTATTCGCCGCCTTTCGGTGGTGCCTGGGATCCCATTCAGATTGCGGCCCAGGCCTTGAGAAGAAAGTTATAGATACGGGAAGCTTAGACGTGAGGAGCTGCCATCGTTGTAAACAGGAAATTGACGTAAAAGAAAAAGTGGGGAGGATGGAAGTCTGCCCTATACATGCGGGAATGAAGGCGATTATCGGGGTGGGGTTAGATCCGAATTGTGATCAAAAATATAACCTACCGATCGGAGGCTTTTAAAATAGACGGGATTTTTTGGATTATCCTCAAAATACTTTCGAAACCTCACAATGAAATTGTCAACAGTACGGGTCGCTGTTCTTCTTGTATATCCCCAGACTATTTCCAGCAGTTTGTCTCGTGAAAGAGGCTTCCCCCGATTGGCTATAAAGAGCTTCAGAAGTTTGATTTCCTGTTCGGTCAGCCTGACTTTCCCGCATTTGCAATGGGCCGTGAGAGTGTCGAAGTCAATCATGTTGTCACCAAACGTGTAAGTCCCGGCCAACGAAGAAAGGTTGTCTTTATTCAGATTTCTCTCATCGCGGCGCCAGGATACCCTTGTTAAAAGTCGATCTACCCGTAGTAAAAACTCGTCAAGGTTGAAGGGTTTCGAGAGATAGTCGTCCACACCGTAAGAAAGACCCTTCACCTTATCGTCGGGGGAACCCTTGGCCGACAAGATCAGAATGGGAATTCGCTCGTCCTCCAGGCGGATATTTCGAAGGACGGATAATCCGTCAATACCGGGGAGCATGATATCCAGCACGATCAGGTCAGGCTGCCACTCCTTCCATTGTTGAAGTCCTGAAATTCCATCCGGTGCGATGGTGACACTATACCCGTGAAGGGACAGGTTCAGTTTCAGACCTTCCGCTATATGTTCCTCATCTTCAACGACGAGGACGCGTTTTTTTTCAGAATCTTCCATATTAATCAAATCAGGTGTTTTTCGTTTCAACTATTGATGCATTCGTAAAAAGTCCGATTTTTTGCCACTTTGTCATTCCCGATCCCCGATCGTAGCCGAGGACAGGCTTGATCGGGAATCCAGAACTACTCGTAATTACTGGATTCCCGCTTTCGCGGGAATGACCAGTTCGCGTATTCTTGACTTTTTACGAAACCGTCAACTATTTAACTCTTCAGGAATTGACGATGTCCGAAAGGGAAGAGTTAAAGTAAAGACCGATCCCTTTCCTTCTCCTTCGCTCCGGGCAGAGATCTTTCCTTTATGAATCCGGGCAATGCTCTGCGCCAGATACAGGCCAAGTCCAGTACCCCTGGCAGACATATTATCCGACTGGCCGACCTGATAAAACTTCCTGAATATCTTTTTAGTTTCACCTTTTTTGATTCCGATACCGTTGTCCTCAAAGCGGATATGCAATCTGCGTTTTTGCAGCTCAAACGTAATGTCGACTTTGGGTACCTCGGATTTGTTATACTTTATAGCGTTAGTCAGCAGATTCATCAAGAGCATTTCAAACAGAGACGGGTTGATACGATATGGAAAAGACCGGCCTGAAGGATTCTGAATTGTGATTTCGCATTTCCGGAAAAGATAAGAGTTGTTGCTACAAAACCCTTCAACGGTCTGGACAAGATCCGATATGACGAACTCCCCTTCATAGTTCCTGCTTTCAATCCTGGCAAGGTTCAATATGCGGGTGGTATTGTCCGAAAGGCGGTCTGCATCCTGAATCATGTAATGGATGTACTTGAGCTGATCATCCCGTGAGAGATCGTGCTTCAAAAAGGTTTCCAGATACAGCTTCAAAGAGGTGACGGGGGTTTTCAGCTCGTGGGTAAAATTGTTGATAAAGTTATGCTGCAGTCTGTAAAGCTGCACCAGTTTTTGATTATATACAAAGATAATGAATATCCCTGCCAGAATAAGCCCCACAAGAATTGAGATGACAAGAATCACTACCCAGGTCTGAGATGCCAAAACCTGATCGGGATCGAGATTGAAGCGTCGTACAAGCGTCTTGAGACCAATACTGACCTCCATGTACCAGTAAATATACAAGAACAGTGACACGGCCAGGGCCACGATTGAGAAAATGAAGACAAGGATTGGATGGAAAAACCACTTTGATCGAGTTATCATTCATCAAGATTTACAGTACAGCGCGAGTTCTGTCAACTTCCAAATATCCTGATGTTTTCCCATAACACCCTGGTTTGTAAAACTTTTGTAAAACAGGCAAGCAGGTCTATCTTTCATAGACCTTCTGTAATAAGAGCAGAATTATGTTTCATGGAGAAACAAATACAGAAGGTCAGGAGTATTATAATGACGACGCAACCTGTTCACAGACTTGGGACCGATGCCCGGGTATTATTGTCCAGCGTTTTTGGGCCCTATGCTCAAAATGACGAATATGGAAGCCGGAAAAGCAACCCGATGGAACTTTATCAAAACCAGGTCACACGGGTTCAGGGAGTGTTTTCCCTTAGAATGTTTCATCGCAGCTTTGGATTGATGTTGATTCAGTCCAATATCAGTGCCCCCTGTACGCTCCTGGATTTTCCCTCCCTTGACCGTTTTGTCCATGAAATCCGGCATCATTCCTATGATATCGTAGGTATCAGCTCGATTATACCGAATACAGGCAAAGTAAAAAAAATGTGCGAACTGGTTCGCCAACACCTTCCGGATGCGACGATTGTTGTTGGCGGACATATTGCCAACAAGGATAATATCCATGAAATCATTGATGCGGATCATATTTGTAAGGGAGAAGGCGTCAGGTGGTTTCGAAGATTTCTTGGACAGGATGAAGACGCTCCCATAAGGCATCCCCTCACTTATTCCGGATATGGCACGAGAATCATGGGCATTACCCCTCGTGAAAAACCGGGAGAAACCGCGGCTATCTTACTCCCTTCCGTGGGCTGTCCCGTGGGGTGTAATTTTTGTTCTACTTCCGCCCTGTTCGGTGGTAAGGGGAAAAGTGTCAACTTTTACGAAAGTGGAGATGATCTTTTTTCCGTGATGTGTCAGCTTGAAGAGAAACTCAAGGTTCAATCTTTTTTTACCATGGACGAAAATTTTCTCCTTCATCGAAAGAGAGCCTTGAGGTTGCTTGAATTAATGGAGAAAAATAAAAAAAGCTGGGCATTATATGTTTTCAGTTCCGCCGGGGTTTTGAAATCTTATACGATTGAACAATTAGTCGGATTAGGAATCTCCTGGGTCTGGATGGGTCTCGAAGGCGAGAGCAGCAAGTATCAAAAGCTTAAAAATGTTGACACAAGGGCCCTTGTACGGTTTATACAATCTCACGGGATTCGCGTTTTGGGATCTTCCATTATCGGTATGGAAAACCACACACCGGAAAACATGGGCCGGATTATCGATTATGCCGTCAGTCATGATACGGTTTTTCACCAGTTCATGCTGTACACACCGATTCCGGGCACTCCCCTGTATGAGCAGCACCGAAAGAACGGGACACTTCTTCCGGAATCGGAATTTCCTGTGGCGGATGCACATGGTCAATATCGCTTTAATTATCGCCATCAGAACATTTACGACGGCCGGGAGGAACAGTATATTTTGGATGCCTTTCAACGTGATTTTGAAGTCAACGGGCCCAGCCTTGCCCGTTTGATAGGGGTGCTGTTAAAAGGCTGGCAACGGTATAAGAACCATCCGGATGGGCGTGTTCGCGATCGTTTTGCCCGGGAGGTGAAGCCCCTGCGGACGACCTATGCGGGAGCAGTCTGGGCAATGAAAAAGTGGTGCCGGGGAAATGAACGTATGGCGGAAAAGATGGGTTCTCTTCTCCATGAGATTTATAGAGAGTTTGGCTGGAAAACAAGGATGATCGCGCCCCTGGTTGGGAAATACGCTTACGCCGCCCTGAAAAAAGAGGAAAAAAGACTGGCAAGTGGCTGGACATACGAACCTGCAACATTTTACGAAAAAAACGAAGCAGCCCTCACTCTGGAGAAAACCGCACCGGTCAACGTGAAGACCGAAGCCCTGAAAATTCGGTGGGTTACCGGCGAACGCTCCCCGGCCTGAGTGTTTTGCAAGGGTCTCAGTTAATCGGGTCAGATCTTGCAATGCAATATCTAATCGGTTATAATGCCTCGCATGTCGGGACCATTGCACATGGAATTCAATCACATTACCTCAAGTGGTAATGCCCGTTTTCAACATTTTCCCATTCATCATGGAAAAAACGACTCCGAGGTATGCTCCCCACTGATCAGCAATGTTATTGACACAAAAGCATTCAACCCGAATTTTACGGCAGGTATCGTAGCGAGACGCTCAGCCGAGCCGTTGAAGCGACTTTGTGACCCAGGCATATCCCCCACCCGCTCCATCCCTTAATCATTTTCAGGAAAAAGGGATAAAATGGATCGTAAAAGTGTAAAAAATATGGAGGAATTATGAAGAAATCATATGCATCGGTGATCCTCGCCCTTTTTTTGGCGGCGTCTGTTTCTTTTGCCGGGGAAACCGTTTCGTCTCAAATTAAAGAAGTCACTCTGTTTTCCGGACAGGCTCTGGTCAAGAGAGAGGCCATCGTAAAGGTTCATAAAGGTCTTAATGAGCTCTTTCTGGATGTGGAAGCATTTCGTGTGGACAGAGATTCCGTTTCGGCAAAAGTATTTGGCAAGGGGGAGATTCTCAGCGTTCAATTCAAGGAGATCTATTTAAAGGAATCGCCCCAGGAAAACATATTGATCCTGGAGAAAAAGATTGAAGAACTGAAAAAGTCAAAGAGAACTCTATTGGATAAAAAAGAAGTATTGAATAAAAAAGAGGCTTTTTTACAGTCTTTAATCGATTTTTCCCAGACACAGGTTCCGCAGGACATCAAAACCAGTTTTCCCAAAACAGAGGATTTAAACAAGACTCTTACGTTTTTGGCTTCTAATTTTCAAAGTATTAATAATAAGAAACAAATCCTCGATTCCGGGATAGAAGACATTGAGAAAGAAATAAAAGTCCTGGAGCAGGAATTGACCTCTTTGCAAAAGCCCCGCAAAAAAACAAAAAAAGTCATAGAGGTGTTATTTAATTCTTCAAAAGAACAGAAAATCAAGATTGAAGCGAATTATTTAACCCGAAACGCATTCTGGAGGCCCTTGTACAAGGTTTCCGTTCCCCTGACGTTAGAAGAAGTCGATTTAACAATGTTTTCGAAGATTTGGCAGAAAACGGGTGAGGATTGGAAAAAAATCGCATTGTCGATTTCAAATGTCATTCCCTTAAAAGGTGTGGGGCTTCCTAAACCTTCAAGCTGGTTGCTGGACATACAAAGACCAAGAGAAAAGGCCACGAGGAAAGCAGGACGGGTTGCTTTGGACAAGGCAGCACCGGCTCTTTCTATGGAGGCATTGAAGGAAGATGCCGATTTCGAGGGAGTGTCCGAAGAAGAGGCAACCGTTATCCATGCCCGGAAAAAAGAATTGCCCCTTTCTTTTGAATACAAAATCCCCCAGGCACTGGATATAGAATCGAGGGATAAAGAAACGATTTTGCCCCTTTTCGCCAGGAAGTTACAGGGGGAATTTTTCTATTATGCCGTTCCCCGGAGGAGTGCTTTAACTTTTCTGGTATGTAAGGCCGGTACTGATAAAGAATTTTTAAGCGGGCCCTTAAATGTGTATTTTGGAGGCCGTTTTATAGGAAAAACCTTCCTGCGCGAGAAGAAAGCGGGAGAAGATTTCCATTTGAATCTGGGTGCAGACAGAGAAGTCAAGGTGAAAAGAGAAAGAATAAAGGATAAAATCAAAGAGACCTATTTCGGAAAGATCGAAAGAAATACCATCATCAGGGAGTTGGCCTTTAAAATTACGTTGGAGAATACAAAAGAGAAGCCGATAAAGCTCCGGTTATCAGATGCCATTCCCGTGTCGAGGACGGATAAAGTGGAAGTTAAAGATATAAAAATTACTCCTCAGCCAACTGAAAAAGACTATCAGGATAAAGAAGGGGTTATGCTCTGGGAGTACAAACTAAAACCCGGGGAAAAACAGGAAATTAATATAGCGTTCGTTGTTACGTATCCCAAAAATTTGCCATTGCTCGGATTATAAAGAATTCTCATTTGATGTGCGGATCCGGAAAGGAGAGATAAGTGTTTAAAAAGATTTTGTTGCCGACTGATTTTTCGGATGTGGCAGAAAAGGCCCTGGACTGTGTAAAACAACTAAAAAATGCAGGCACAAGGGAAGTCGTAGTTCTTCATGTTATTAAAAAAAACAGCCTTCAAGTTATTGCCCAGTACAGCTCCATAAGGGATTTTGAGGAAGTTGAAAAGGAAGTGGAGGGAGACGCGAGAGAAAAATTAAGTCGTATAGAAAAGGAGTTGAGAGAAACAGGTTTCCAGGTCAAGGTAAGAGTTGAAACGGGATTCCCTTTCAGTGAAATATTGAGAGTGGAAGATGAAGAGGATGTTTCCGCTATCGTTATCGGGTCCCATGGATTGAGCAATATTAAAGAGATTCTCCTTGGGTCAGTTTCGGAATCGGTGATAAGAAAAGCAAAAAAACCTGTGATTGTTATAAAGAGGTAATACTGACTTTTGCGAGAATATCTATTAACAACATTAAGAAAGGGAGGAAAATTCAATGTTTAAAAAAATTGCCTTGATCGTATGTGTCGTTTGTCTTTTTTTTTCTTTTTCATCAATTAAGCCTGACCTCGCTTTTGGCGCGGAAAAACCCTTTATCTTTGGATTGCTTCTTGTTGGGCCTTATAATGACCGCGGGTATAGCCAGGCACATTTCGAAGGGGGTGAATACGCTCAAAAAAAGGTTCCCGGCACAAGGATGATTTATATTGATAAAGTCAATCCCGCCGACCGCCCGGGTGTTACCATCCCTCAACTGGTGGACGATATGGTGGAAAAAGGCACCAGACTCGTTATTGCAAATTCGGATGATATGAAAGACGGGATACGAGAAGCTGCCATCATGCATCCTGATATCCATTTCATTCATATTTCCGGAGATGATGTGCTGACCGGTAAAGCTCCGAAGAACCTTGCCAATTTGTTCGGCCGGATGGAATATGGCAAGATGATGGCCGGTTTTGTCGCGGCACTGACAACAAAAACCGGCAAGATCGGATATCTCGGACCCCTGGTAAACGATGAAACGCGCCGGCTTGCGTCCTCATGCTACCTGGGTGCGAAGTACGCCTGGGAGAAGGTTCTCAAGAAAAACCCGAAGGATTTGAAATTTCAGGTCACGTGGATAGGATTCTGGTTCAATATCCCCGGCGTTACCGCTGATCCCACCCAAGTCGCTCAAAACTTTTTTAACATGGGGTATGATGTTGTAATTTCAGGCATAGACACAACGGAGGCCGTTGTTGTTGCAAGACAAAAAAAGCAGGAAGGAAAGAAGGTATGGGCCATTCCATACGATTACATCGGTGCCTGCGAAGGTGCTTCTGACGTTTGTCTCGGAGTCCCTTATTTTAACTGGGGACCCGGTTTTGCTGCATTTATCAAGAGTTCCATGGCGGGAAACTGGGAGGCTAAATGGATCTGGCTCGGTCCCGACTGGAAAGATATCAACGATCCCGATACAAGCACGGTGGGTTTTGCCAGAGGGAATGCACTGTCATCTTCAACAGGGAAGGCTCTCTCGGCTTTCACCCGCGATCTCGGTAAGGGAAAGATACAATTATTCAAAGGACCCCTCTCATATCAGGATGGAAGCCCCTACCTCAAAGCTGGACAAGTAGCCACGGATGAACAGATCTGGTACATGAAGCAACTGTTAAAGGGAATGATGGGACAGAGCGGCGCGAAATAGAAACATATTGTTTTATTCTGATACTTCCGGAATTGGGACAACTTATTTCGAGGTCTCATTTCACGGCAGACCCTAAGTGCAGATTGCTTACCCTTGCTTTCTGCACTTTTGCTTTATATCACAAACCGGGATCATGGAAGATGTGGATTGAGTTAAAAGATATTCACAAGCATTATGGCTCCGTGAAGGCCAATAACGGTATAACCCTCACAGTAAAACCGGGTACAATACACGGTGTCCTCGGTGAAAATGGTGCGGGGAAAAGCACATTGATGAAAATTCTTGCGGGGTATATCGGGAAAACGAGTGGTAAAATCCTGCTGAATGGCTCTGTTGAAGATTATCATACCCCTGCGCAGGCTGCGAAGCTGGGCATTGGCATGCTCTACCAGGAACCCCTTGATTTTCCGCCTTTAACTGTTCTTGATAATTTCATGATCGGTCAGACATGGGGCATCAAGAATCAGAAGAATTTTTTCAGGAAAGAATTTGAATCCCTTGTCGATCATTTTGATTTTACACTTTATGCTGATGACGCGGTGAAAAGGCTCACCGTTGGTGAGAGGCAGCAACTGGAGGTATTGAGGCTTCTGGCCCTGGGGATAGAAGTGTTGATACTTGATGAACCGACCACGGGAATATCGCGAGAGCAAAAAGGAACACTCTTTCAAGCCCTCAGAAAGCTTGCCTCCGAAGGTAAAAGCGTCATACTGGTATCTCATAAACTACAAGATTCAGAAGCGTTATGTGATAAGGTTACCGTTCTGCGCGAGGGTGTAGTAACAGGGTCAGTTGATCATCCCTATGATGAAAACACACTGTTGAAGATGATGTTTGGTGTTCCGCCCGGTACTCCGTCCCGATCTGCGGTAGAATACGGCGAAACGGTTCTTTCCATGAACGGGGTTTCCGGCTCCGGCGGTCGCACTGGTCTTTCCGACTGTACGGTAAGCATAGAGCAGGGTGAGATGGTAGGACTTGCCGGTTTGGAGGGAAGTGGTCAGGGGGTTTTTCTCCGTCTTGCCGGTGGGATAACGCAACCGTCTGCGGGATCAATCGAACTCCTGGGGGAGGAGATGCAGGGAAAGAGCCTCCATACCTTTAAGAAGGCCGGTGTTGTGTTCCTTCCGACGTCCCGCCTTGAAGAGGGATTGATGCCGGGGCTGAACATTACGGAACATTTTGCACTTCAGAATCATGAGGACGGATTTTTTGTAAAGTGGCACGAAGCCTCCGAAACAGCACAGACAAAGATTAAAAAATTCCGTGTCATGGGAACGCCGGAATCGACGGTGGAAAGTCTGTCCGGCGGTAACCAGCAGCGGCTCCTCCTTTCCTTATTATCGAAAGATTCGTTACTTCTTTTATTAGAGCAACCGACCAGGGGGCTTGATGTGGAATCGGCCAACTGG
This sequence comes from uncultured Syntrophaceae bacterium, assembly GCA_964523565.1. Taxonomy (GTDB): domain Bacteria; phylum Desulfobacterota; class Syntrophia; order Syntrophales; family UBA6807; genus CAZGAK01. The sequence continues at coordinate 14,802 of CAZGAK010000047.1, forward strand.
GTATGGCAGCATCTCCACAAGTATTGTCTGCGCAGGACAAGCGTTGTCTTTTCTTCTTCAGATCTTGAAGAGATTCTCATGGTTGCGGACCGTGTCCTCGTTTTTTTCGACGGTCGGATTGTGAAAGATGTCAGAAAAAACGAGACAAATATTGATGAGTTGACTCGAGCAATCGTAGGAAGGGTATAGTTTTGGAAATATTCATCAGATATTCCCGAGAACTTGTCCTGACGCTGATCGTCGTATTTGCCTTTACAACGCTCGTTCTTCTGCTCGCCGGAGCCCCGCCCCTTGCCGCCTATTATCAGATTTTTAAGGGATCATTAGGTTCATGGGTAAAACTGGGTCATGTGATCAGGGTCTGGATACCCCTTACACTCTGTGCCTGCGGTCTTTTATATACTTTCAGGATCAATCTCTGGAATATCGGTGTCGAGGGCCAGGTCATGATGGGGGCCGTTTTCACCACATTCGTTCTCCGTTTCGGCATGGATGGACATATGCCGTTTATGTATCTTTGTGCAGCCTTTATTGCAGGGATCGCCGGAGGGGCAATCTGGGCGCTTATTGCCGGATATTTAAAGATAAAAGGGGGAATTCATGAAATATTCGCGGGCCTTGGTCTCAACTTTGTCGCCCAGGCCATCATCCTGTGGCTCATCTTCGGCCCCTGGAAACGGCCCGGCATTGCTTCCATGAGCGGCACGGAACTTTTGCCGCGGGAATTGTGGCTTTCCTATGTGTCTCATATACGCCTTTCCCCGGTGGGTCTCACCCTTGTCGCCATTGCCATCGTTGTAACGGCACTGATGCTTCGCTATACGAAAATAGGCTTATATTTAAGAGCCATCGGGAGCAATCTGAACGCGGCCCATATGTTCGACCTTGACCCCCGTGTATACATGCTTGTTGCCATGATTTTTGCCGGCGGATTTGCCGGACTCGCGGGAAGCATACAGGTGACCGGCGTTTATCACCGCCTTCTTCCCGCAATATCAAGTAACTATGGTTATCTGGCCCTTCTCGTGGTGATGCTTTCCAATTACAATGTATGGGTTTCCCCGGCAGTCGCCTTCTTTTTTGCATGCCTTAATGTCGGCAGCATCCAGCTTCCGATGATGCTTCAACTGGACTCATCGTTAAGCGGTGTCATCCAGGGCGCCCTTGTCCTGGCGGCGCTCGCCGTTCACGCATGGAGGATGCGTTCAAAGCGCTTGGAGGAACAGGCCTATCATGAATGAGCTCCATCTCACCATATTGTTTGCAGGCGTTATCGCCGGGGCTGCACCCATTTTGCTGGCGACCATCGGAGAGACCATTACCGAAAAGGCGGGCATAATCAATCTATCCCTGGATGGTTCAATACTCCTGAGCGCCATGACCGCCTTTGTAGTTGCCTATGAAACGGGCAGCCTCCCCATGGGTTTTGTCTGTGCCGCGCTGGTAGGGGGATTGGTTGCGGCTATCGTCGCCGTCTTCAGCGTCTATCTTAACCAGTCCCAGGTGGCGGTTGGATTTGTACTGACACTCATGGCACGGGACCTCGCCTACTTTTTAGGCAATCCATACACTCGCATCCAGGGGCCATATGTCTCTCAGCATCCGATTCCTTTCTTTCACGATATACCATTTTTGGGGGGCATATTTTTTAATCACAGCTTCCCCGTTTATTTCAGTCTCCTTTTGATAGGTTTGTGCTGGTGGTACATGTACCGTACCCCTCAGGGACTGAAACTGAGATCAGTAGGAGAAAATCCGAGAGCGTGCTTTGCCAGGGGAATAAACCCGCGAGGAATACAGATGCTTTACGCTGTCTGTGGGGGATTGTTCGTAGGACTTGCAGGCGCCACTTTTTCCCTCTGCACAAAACCGGGCTGGGGACGCCCGCAGGGGGCCGAAGGCACGGGATGGATAGTGCTGGCTCTTGTTATTTTCGGCGGATGGCATCCCGTACGGGCCGCTATCGGCGCCTATCTCTTTGCATTTTTGCAGGTGATCGGTATATATTTCCAAGGCTGGCTACCTTCCGTGCCCGCCCAGGTTTTCCAGGTTGCCCCCTTCCCTCTCATGATTTTCACGCTGTTGTTAATTAATTTCTTCCAGAAAGAATCTGTCCTGAACTGGGCCGAAGGCAAGGCCTGGGTGAAATCGGCACTCGGAGCCTTTTCCGGAGTCATGCCGACTGCCCTGGGAAGGCCCTACAAGCCTGATTGATCTTGAAATTCCTTTTGACAAACCCCTTCTAATTGTCCCTAATGCCTCCGAATTTGATTTTTGGCAATTCTACTTATGTCCTGTATTATGGTATTGCAGAACACCTCGATACAGAAAATCTTCTGAGACCTTCTGAAATACCGGTGATAGGGGAGGAGTGTTTTAACGGTGGAAACAATAATGAGAAGAACCATATTCGATGCATCTATTCTTAATACGCTTCTTCACTGGATATCGTCGTTTCTTTTAAGGCTTTTTGGCTGGCGCAAGGAAGGAGAGCTGCCGGATATTCCTAAATACGTCATAATCGCGGCACCTCATACATCAAACTGGGATTTCCCCGTCACGCTTGCCTATGCCTTCGCCTACAGGATCAAGGTGTTCTGGATGGGAAAAGACGTGCTGTTCCGGAGACCGTTTGGTCGCATTATGAGGTGGCTTGGAGGAATCCCCATTGATCGGGCAAAGTCTCAAAATGCCGTGGCGCAGACGATACGGATCTTTAATGATATCGAAAAGCTGATTATGATAATTTCGCCGGAGGGGACGCGTAAAAAAGTAAGATACTGGAAAACCGGCTTCTATAATATTGCCCATGGCGCGAAGGTTCCTGTTTTGCCGGGCTTCCTCGACTTCCGGCGCAAGGTCGGAGGGTTCGGGCCCGTGATTTTCCCGACAGGGGACATTGCTGCCGATATGGAAAAAATCCGGGCCTTTTATGCGACCATCACCGGAAAACGCCCTGAATCATCGGGCCACGCGAATATTGCGGTATCCGGTTGACAGGGGAAGCAGATGTATGACCATGAAGAAAAAATTCCCATATTCAAAAATGAGGAACTCGCAAAAAGCCGTAAAACCCCCTCTCCCTGATGGGAGGGGGTGAATACAACACCATTTCATTCACTTAGAGCAAAATCGCAAAATCGGGGTAGAGTAGAGAATTGGCAAGTCAACCATGGCGTAGCTATTTAGGCACCGCCAGATGAAAGGGGCGGAAACAGATAAGCTTGCCTAAAGCAGACATCGCCAGTTCCGGTTACGGGAAATTAATGCTTTCACGAAGTTTCCTTTTGTTATTAATAGTAGCTCTATCGGTTGCCCAACGACCAAGCTTACCTGCCGCTTTGGAGCGCAACGGAAAAGCGGTCAGGTGCAGCGTCCTGTC
>CAZGAK010000048.1:0-17699 GCA_964523565.1 uncultured Syntrophaceae bacterium
ATCGAATTTCGAAACTCGAAACAATATCGAATGACAAAAATACAAATATCTAAACGGGAAAGAGTTAAACTTTTGACAATAGAGTTAATGCCACTTCTGTGGCGGTGATGTTTTGAACATTTGAATATTAGAAATTCGGGGTTGTTTCGCATTTAGTGCTTCGAATTTCGAATTTTCAGTTTATCTGGGTTAGGGAGGTTTTTTATGAAAAGAAACTTTATGAAATTTGCCTTCATTCTTGTCATGCTCCTTTTGTTTTTTTCCGTTCAGGGTTGTGTGGTTGCCACAAAGCAGACTGCAATAAGCCCCCAGATTAAGACTTTATTTGAGGGAACATATAAGGTAGATCCCTATATGGAAAAGCATAAACCCCGTACCGTGGCAATACTTCCTTTTGTGGATGAATCCAGAAGTAAAAAAGGTACGGATACAGTTCGAAAACACTTCTACAATCACTTCAGTTCTCTTCCTTTCAAAGACATGGAACTCTACCGTGTTGATCACCTACTGAGGAAGGCAGGCCTTAATGATCCGGAAGGGATAAAGAATATGCCACCCGAAGAGCTAGGAAAGATCCTGAATGTTGACGCTGTAATTTTCGGATCTATCTCTAATTTTGATAAGATCTTTGCCGTTGTCTACTCTCAGGTTTCTGTTGGTGCGGAAATGGAAATGTATGAAACGAAAACGGGTCATTTCCTTTGGAGTGGTAAACATGTGGCAAGAATACAGGAAGGGGGTATTGCTACAACGCCAATAGGTATTATTGCTACTCTTATCGCCACTTCTTTGAATATGAGAGACATCCAGCTGTTAAGGGCATGTGACGATCTCTTTCGTGACATGGTGAAGACGATTCCTGCGCCGTCGATTTCAGAGGTTGCCCGCCCACCTGTAATTACCATTCTTACACAGGATACACAGGGACTTCCCAAAAAGGCCGGAGATGAAATTAAAGTTGTCATGAAAGGTACTCCAAAGGTGCAGGCCTACTTCGATATCGGTGATTATAAAAAGGGTATAGACATGAAAGAGGTAGAGCCGGGGGGATATCTGGGGATTTACAGGGTTGTGCCAGGAGACAATATTGCGAAGGCCGTTATAACGGGTCATCTGACGGATGATACAGGTAATACGGCTCTCTGGATTGATGCGGTTGGCACGGTATCTCTTGATACCGTACCCCCTGAAAAGCCGAGGAATTTGGAAACAGTGGGGCGAGACACTTTTGTTCTCCTCGATTGGGATAAAAACGCTGAATCTGATCTTGCAGGATATCAAATTTATCGCAGCTTAACACCACTCAGTGGATTTAATAAAATTGCGAAGATCGAATTCAATAGATACAGAGATGAGGGTCTTGAAAATTCTCGGAAATACTTTTACAAAGTGTCAGCCATGGATCTGGCCGGCAACGAAAGTGAGAAGAGAGATACTCTCCCGGGGATGCCGGTGGCGCCAGGTCCAACCCCCGTATCGGGAAATATCGATGAAGATGCTGTCTGGTATGCCGGTGCAAGTCCTTATATTATTGAGGATACGATTGTTATTAAGGATAAAACGCTGTTAACTATTGAACCCGGCACAGTAATCAAATCAAAAGGCGCAGCGTTGGTAACCGAAGGACGTCTGAACGCTGTGGGTGATGAGAAACATCTTATTCATTTTGAGGGATCAGACGGGGTAAATTGGGAGGGTCTTCTCTTTAACGACGTGAGAGAAAAAGAAAACCTCATCAGATTTTGCGCAATTAAGGATGCAAAGACAGGAATTGTCTGCCAGTCATCTTCTCCCAGAATTGAGGATTGCGAACTTACGGCTAACATAGTGGGGATGAAAGTCACAGGGGCATTTTCCAGGCCGTACATCGTGAGGAACGCAGTGCACAAAAATGATTCAACGGGTATATTAATTGATGGCGGATCGCAGCCAACTCTTATCCAAAATAAGATAAGGAATAATACCGGGGGTGGAATAAAAATAAGCAACGCTGAACCGGTTATCAAACAAAACACGATCATTCAAAACAGTGGTTCAGGAGTCAAGGTTCATTACAGTCAGGCATCAATTACGGAAAACAATATTTACGACAATAATCCTTTTGATATGGCGGGAGCCATGACGGGTGACGCGGTAAAGGCGCGTGATAACTGGTGGGGCAATACCAATGGTCTTGATATCTTATCCAAAATCAAGGGAAAAATTGACATTCGTTCCGTACTGAATGGTGCATACCCGGAAGGAAAATCACTTGATCTTCCCATCCTGGACCCTGGTTTAGGTGGCATGATAAGCTCAGATTCATATCTTACCCTGTCGAACAGTCCGTACAAGGTAATAAAAGATCTTCTTGTAGATAATGGTTCCATACTTTACATTGAGCCTGGGGTAAAGATTACCTTTGATCAGAATACTTCCATTATAACCAGAGATGGAGCTGTCGTTGCCAGGGGAACAAAAGATAATCCCATTTTGTTCGGTGCGTCAGGATCATCTCCTTCGCCGGGATTTTACACAAATACCGTGCGGTTTACAGGAAAAGAAACCAAAGCAAACAGTTTCTTTGAATACTGTATCGTAAAATATGCAAAGACCGCCTTTGATGTTGAATATGGCGCACCCGAAATTTCCTACTGTTACATAGCGAGCAACTCCCAGGGTGGCATATACTGCCGTAATGATGCAGCGCCAAAGATTTTTTACAATACCTTTGCCGATAATCAAGGCGCGGGCGCTATACGGTGTGTGGGCATGTCAAAACCTGTTATTCATTACAATAACTTTATGGAAAATTCTATTGCTGTTCAGGCACTTTCATCTATTCATATTGACGCGCGTCACAACTGGTGGGGAGCCGACCCACCCGACAAGGATCTCATATTTGGAGATAATATTAATATTGATCCGTGGTTAAGTGCTCCTGAGGAAAAGGCATTTATCCGGAAAGAATAACGATAATGGAGAGAAGATCGTTTCTGCATTTGCTGGGTAAAGGATTGTTTGTTTCTTCTTTCATGGGCATGTATCCTGCTGTATTGTGGGGGGAGACGGCATTCGACCATGCAATTGCGGGGCAAAATTTCATCCAGAAGGGTGAGCATGACAAGGCTGTAGAATCATTAAAAAAAGCAGTCGCTTTAGATCCATCGAGCGATTGGGCGTATGGTCTTTTGGGTCGTTCATACCGGGGCCTTGGCAAGAAAGCAGAGGCCGTGGAAGCGTTCAGATGTGCAGTAAGACTCAATCCTGAAGATGTCTATTCCCGCATGATGATAGAGATCATGACGCAAAAGCCGATACCCGGGCTTAAGAAGAAAAAACAGCCTCTTTCTCCTCTTGAAATTGCAGCGCATGAAGAAGAGGCGCAGATGCTGAAATCTCTCCAATTTGAAGATGGGCTAACATATCAGGTAAACCGTGTCGTCATCGATGCAGGTCATGGGGGTTTTGATTCCGGGGCCGTAGGCTATGCGGGGTTAAAGGAAAAAGATGTTACCCTTGATCTGGCAACAAGGCTTCATCAAAGGTTTATTTATCACGGAAAGATAAAACCATTTTTGACCAGAACAGGCGACTATTACATTTCTCTTAGTGACCGAACTGCCATAGCCAATCAATATCAGGCTGATCTTTTCATCAGTATTCATGTCAATGCAAGCAAAAAACGCAGTTCAAGTGGATCCGAAACATATTACTGTTCGTTAACTGCATCGAATAAGGAAGCTGCCAGGGTGGCTTCCTACGAAAACGCTGTTTTAAAATACGATGATCCCTTAAAGAAACGAAAAGATTATATTGATGTTGAGGAAATATTATTTCGATTTGAGCAGAAACTTAACTGGAGAGAAAGCGGTAAATTCGCGGCAAAATTTCAAAAACGATTCGAGCAAAAACTGCCCCTGGTGAGCCGCGGTGTCAATTCTGCTAATTTCTTTGTCCTGCGCAGGGCTAAAATGCCATCCATACTGCTGGAGATGGGATTTATATCCAACCCGGGAGATGAGGCCAGGTTGAACCAGACAGCCTTTCGTGAAAGGGTTGCAGATTCAATTTTCCGGGGGTTATTGTGAACAGGCAGCTGAAGACTGTAAGGATCATTTTACTCATTGCTTTCTTTGCCATTTTCTTTTTTAGACATGATATTGCCCATTGTACTGATATAAATGATATTATCTTCCAGGGAGCTGATAATCATTATAAGGGCAGGCTGGATGAAGCTGTTTCAAAATTTAAGATGGCAGTTCAACTTGATCCCAATAACGAATACGCCCACAACCAGCTGGGAATAATCTACGCGAAGAAGGGGCGTTTTGATGAAGCCTTTCAGGAATTTTCCAGAGTTGTTCAAATTGATCGCCAAAACACATATGCCCTTTTGTGGCTTGGTATACTTTATCTTCGCCAGGATGATCTTGACAGGGCCTTTAAAAAGTTTCAGGAAATTATAAGAATTGATCCGGACAATGCCGATGCCTATTATTTTATCGGCTCTATTTATAATTTCAGACATAATCCATTGAAGGCCATAGAATATCTGAAAAAGGCCCGGGATGCCGATTCAGGTGAGCCGGATACGCATTATCGCCTCGGCAGGGCTTTCCATAATGTGGGCATGGTCAATAATGCCTTCCTGGAATATTACAGGGCATTGCAACTGAAGCCGGCCTATACGAAAGCCATCAACGAAATTGGCTGGATTTACTATAATCAGGGAATTTATGAGTCGGCCATCCATGAATGGATGAAGATACTGAAGATTAATCCTAAAGATAGGGATGCTGTCTCAAATTTGGCAAAAGCATATAATGATTTGGCATTTACTGCTTTCTCAAAAGGTGAAAGACGGGAAGCCATCTCTTTCTGGAAGAAAACTTTATTCGTTATGCCGAAGAATAAAGAAGCCATATATTATCTTAAAAAATATGGCAAATAAGGCACTTAAATGATAAATAACAATCACTGTTAAATACATTCTTGCAACGGTGCTTACAGTTTGCTATCCTAGCGGTCAAGATATTTGGAAAAAAGCTGTCCAGTTGGTAAGCAATAGTATTTAAAGAATAATAAGGAGGATGTTATGAAGAGAAGCTTTTTTGTTTTGATGACAATTATCATCAGTATATTTTTCCTGGCCGGAGTAACATGCGTTTCTGCTCAGCAAGGTCCTGCAGCAGGGCAGGGACAGTTTGTCGAGAATGTAGGTTCCTCGGGAGCTATAAACTGGTCTACAGGTATTATTGAAGCTGTCGGTATCGGGGCTCCCCCGGAGAAATTTTACGGGAAACCTCAGGCCCGCCCGATGGCGATGAGAGCGGCACAAGTCGACGCATATAGAAAACTGCTAGAAGTGGCGAATGGAGTTCGGGTCGATGCTACAACCACAGTGAGAGATTATGCAGTAGAAAGTGATGTTATAAGAACCCAGGTTGAAGGGCTGGTACGGGGGGCTCGCATAGTAAAGACGGAATATCTTTCTGACGGAACGGTTGAGGTTACCGTAAATATGCCCATGAGTGGTGCCAGCAGTGGACTTGCTCAAGCGATTTACCCCCGAATGTCGGGGTTTGGCGGATTTCCTGCAGCACCTCCTGCCATGTATCCTGCAGCACCTCCTGCCGGGTATCCTGCGACACCTCCTGCCGGGTATCCGACAACACCAGCCGTTCCCGAAACACCGGCTGTTCCTGCTACACCAGGAGTTCAAGAACCTGCAGCAATTGTACCATCAGCTGTTTATACCGGACTGGTAGTGGATGCTCGAGGCATACAGGCTCGCCCTGCCATGTCTCCCAAGATCATTGATGAAAACGGTGAAGAGGTATACGGTTCTATGCATGTAGACCGTGAATATGCCGTTCAGCAGGGTATGACCGGTTATGCCAGGGATCTGACGGCCGCGCAGAGTAATTCCAGGGTAACAAATAATCCCTTTACCGTTAAAGGACTGAAATCTGACGGACCGGGTAAATCGAATATTGTCATCAGCAATGCCGATGCCGGTCATTTAAGGGCCGCCTCTGAAAACCTGACCTTTATGAAAAAATGCCGTGTCATGGTTGTTCTGGATTAACTATCCACGGATTACACGGATTGAATTTGAAGATTTGCAGAGAATGACTCAAAAAATACCTTGAATCCTTGAGGCCTTTGCAGAATGTTCAATTTTGTTCAAGTTCAAGGAAGGCTAAATTTTTAACCACAGGAATATATTGGATATTTCGAGGATTAAAATTTGAGCCTGACACAGAAATTGGTCAAAAGGGGACGTTATGCAAAGGTCTCTCCTTTTGACCGCAGTTGCCCGGAGGTGACTGCGGTTTTCCGTATTTAACCCGGATTTTGCATTTGTCAAAGGTCTCAACAAAGGGAGGATTTACTTTGAGGCGACGAATCATTGTTATGGCCGAAGAGTTATCCAGCAAAATAGCGGCGGGTGAGATAGTAGAAAGACCTGCCTCTATTGTCAAAGAACTCGTTGAAAATTCCCTTGATGCAGCGGCAACGGACATTCTTGTTGAACTTGAAAATGGGGGGAAAAAATCTATAAGAATAACTGATAATGGAGAGGGTATGGATCGGGATGATGCTGCCCTGGCTTTCGAAAGATACGCTACGAGCAAGATACACGAATTCGAAGATATTTATGACATACGATCTTTTGGTTTCAGGGGTGAGGCTCTCCCCAGTATTGCTTCCATCTCTAAGCTTGAAATGCTGACAAAAAGAAAGGAGTCCATATCAGGAACACGGATATCTCTTGAGGGTGGCAGATTCAAAGAAATTATTGACGCAGGCTGTCCTGTTGGCACTTCAATGTTTGTAAATGATATATTTTACTCGACACCGGCTCGACGCAAGTTTCTCAAGAAAGATTCCACCGAGCAGGCTCACTGTATTGATGCTGTCATAAGACTGGCCCTTGCACATCCTGAAGTCAGGATAAGAGTTCTCACAAATAAAAGAGAGGTTTTGAATCTACCGAAGACAGCGGATATATATGAGCGCATTTCGTTCGTTCTTGGTGATGATTTCAAAAAAAATACACTGCCGGTTGAAGCAACAGATGAAAATGTTCGACTTGCAGGGTTTATTTCGAAGCCGTCTTTTACAAGGTCAAATACAAAAGGAATATTTTGTTATGTAAATGGCAGATTCGTAAGAGACAGTTTCTTGAATAATGCCACTTTGACACCTTACAGAAGGCTTATTGAAGCTAAAAGATTTCCTTCAGCCGTAATCTTCATAGATTTGCCGCCGTCTGATGTAGATGTTAATGTTCACCCCGCCAAAATGGAGGTACGTTTCAAAAATCCATGGAACATATATAAGGTAATTGTAAACGGCCTTACTTCTTCGCTGGCTGATGTCGCACATTTATCCGAAGTATCTGCTTTCTACCCGTCAGGTAATACAAAAGCAGGCTTCGAAAATTATGGGAAAAGGGTACAAGAGTCCCTTAAGAGATATACAATTTTGTCAGGTGAAGGAAAGTCTCACTTTAAAGACAGAACATACGATACGATACGCTTTCAAAGCCTCTTTGAGGAAAGCACTTTGAGTAAGCATAAGGTAATATTCTCATCCCTCCGTTATTTATACCAGATTGCCGGTACGTACCTTCTCTTTTCAGCCCCCGATGGCATAGTCCTTGTGGATCAGCACGCTGCTCATGAGCGGGTTCTCTTCGAAAAACTGAAGAATGTGTCTTATGAAAAGAAATTTGATAAGCAGGTGTTGTTGATCCCAGAGATCATAAATCTTGCCCCGTCTGATTTTACTCTCTTGAGCGATCATTTTGAGTTTTTGAATGATATCTGTTTTGAGGTAGAAGACTATGGTGGAAATTCTGTTTCAATAAAGTCTGTTCCCTCTATCTTATCCAATATTGATCTTAAGACAATAATCTTCGATATTATTGAAGAAGCAGTAAAAACAGGCGGATCTACAAGTATACAGGAGGTGGAGGATAAAATATTGACCCTCCTGGCATGCAAAAGTGCTGTTAAGGCAAATCATAAACTGACAGAACCCGAGGTTGAAAGTTTGTGTAAGGACCTTGATTCAATTAAATTCGCGTCAACATGTCCCCATGGCAGGCCTACTTATGTAAAAATAGGCATACAAGAGATGGAGAAGATGTTTAAACGGAGATGATCTCGTAGCTTGTTACTGGATACTGGATACTGGATACTGGATGATCAATTGATAAGAATTGATATTTGGACGTTATTTGACATTGGGATTTTGTCATTTGGCATTGAAATGGCGAATCGTTTTTGAAAAAATTGAACTATCGATTAACGGAATTTTTACTTAAATATGGTGATTGAAAATAACAGGCCCCGCCTCATCATTATCCTTGGTCCTACCGGTGTCGGTAAAACCGAAATGGCGATCAAGCTTGCCGCTGTTTACGGAGGGGAGATTATTAGTGCCGATTCAATGCAGGTATACAGATATATGGATATTGGAACGGCAAAGCCTACATCTGAAGAGAGGCTTTCTGTAAGACATCATCTCATCGATCTGGTTAATCCTGATGATGAATTTAATGCAGCCATATTTATTAAGGAAGCGGGCAAAATAATCGAAAAACTGAACAGGGAGGGTAAAAATATATTTGTTGTTGGTGGTACAGGTCTTTACATAAAAGCCCTTCTGGGAGGACTCTTTGATGGACTCGGTGCCGACAGGGATTTACGCGATTCCTATAAAGATGATCTGAAAAAGTATGGTGTTAATTATCTCTTTGAAAGATTAAAAAACCTGGATAAAGCGGCAGCCGGGAAAATTCATCCCAATGATGCCGTCAGAATAATAAGAGCTCTCGAAATTATTGAATGTACCGGTGAATCAATCGTAAAGAAACAGGAAGAGCATCAATTTGGACACAGGTTTTATGACTGCATAAAGATTGGTCTTGTTCTCGACAGGGACCGGCTTTACGATAAGATTAACATGAGAACGGATAAAATGATAAAAGATGGGCTTATCGAAGAAGTGGAAGATCTTCTGAGAAGAGGTTTTGATGAATTCCTGAAGCCAATGCGGTCAATGTGCTATAAACATATCGTTGATTATATAAAGGACAAACATGATATTAAGGAAGCTGTAAGATTGATCGATCGTGACACGAGGCATTATGCAAAGAGACAGATGACATGGTTTAATAGAGAAAATGATATCAGGTGGTATCATCCCAAGAGCATAGACCCTGTAAAAGATGAGATTGAGAATTTCCTGGATGTCTGATATCCTCATATTCAGAGTTGCAGAGTCGGTGAAATTGCTTGACTTCAGCAGTTTATAAATATATTTATTTTAACCAGTAACATATAATAAAATTTTTGCATAATATGCAAAGGTTTCAAAATCCATCATTAATGGATTTTACAAGTATTTGATTATTAAAAATATTTCACGGGGAGTCTGAGGGGTATCCCCTCAGAGTGAGACCTTATGCAAGGTCTCATGATATGTTGCAAAAAGCGTTGCAGTTTTTATAAGAAAAGGAGGATGTGATGAAGTATCGTAAATTTATGGTGTTGTTGATAATGGTAACAATAGGTGCTTTTATCTTTTCCTGTGCGCCAAAAGAAAGAAAACCCTTGAGCCGTCTGGATACTCCTGAACATCATACCTTCACCGGTATAAAATTGATGGATCAGGGAAAATATGATGATGCGGAAAGAGAATTTCAACTTGCCCTTCAACTGGACCCCAAATTTTCCAGGGCTTACGCGGGAAGCGGTCTGGTTAAAGCCTACCAGGGTGATTTCAAAGGTGCATTCAAATTGATGAAGAAGGCAAAAAGCTATGCCAAAACAGACAAAGAAAAGGTTTTTTATCACGTAGGCAAATTAAGACTTTATACTATGAGCAAAGCGGATGATGATTGGCTGGAAGAGGGGGAAGATGAATTTGAGGATGCCATTAAGCTCGATCCGAAATCATCGGCAGCCTATTATTTTATGGGTGTAGCATATAAAGTGGGACTGGAATTCGGCAAAGCGGCTGATATGTTTGCCAAGGTGCTTGATCTGAAGGATGAATACGTTGGCGTTGCTGATAAGGAATGGAAATTAGTTCAGAAGATTCAAAGAGCCATGCCGGGGACCGTCACGGGCAAGAAGATCGCCCTTGTCGAGAGTATAACCAGGGCAGACATTGCCGCGCTCTTCATGGAAGAGTTGAGGATCGATGTGCTCTACGAAAAACGTGGTGTAAAAACCTATGATACTTCTTTTAAAGATCCTGAAAAATTCAAAGCCGTTAAGGAAAAACCTCCCCTTACCGCAGCAGACATTTCTGATCATGTCTTGAGGAGCGATATTGAAGGTATTCTGCGAATCGGTGTCCGTGGCCTGGAAGTCTATCCTGATGGAGCCTTTCATCCGGACGATCTCATCAATAGAGCAGCCTATGCCATGATGCTGGAAGACATACTGATAAAGGTAACCGGTGATCAAGATTTATCGACGAAATTTATAGGAACAACGTCTCCTTTTCCGGATCTGAGAAATGACCTTCCTTATTTTAATGCAGTAATGGTCGTAACCTCACGGGGCATCATGAAATCAAAGGATTTTGCTTCAGGCGAGTTTACTCCCCTGAGCTCAGTATCGGGTGCCGATGCCCTGTTAATTATCAGAAATTTCAAAGAAGAGCTCCGGTTTTTTTAAATATTTCAAGTAGTCAGTGAGTATGAGGTTAAGACCTGAGGGTTTCGACTGAGCGTCTCGGCGGCTCGTTGCAGGCTTGACGAGGTCTACGTAATTTGTCTTCATTCTTATGAATTGAAGGACTTAGAGTCTTTACTCACAGCAACTGCGTTTTTTGCGGAGATGTTGGCGGAAAGTAAATTCGAAATCCGAAGTACGAAATTCGAAACAATATAAAAACCTCAAACTCGAATGTCCAAAACTGTTTCGAAAATTTGTTATTTAATATTAGGATTTGTTCCGTATTTCGATATTCGAATTTCGGATTTGCGGCTTTGCCGCTTTAGACATTAAATTTTATGACGGGGGCCTGATGGGAAAAAAAGTATTGAATAAGGGATATGATCCTCATGAGATAGAGACAAAATGGTACAGATATACCCTCGATCACGGCTTTTTCAGGGCCGACGACAAGAGTGAAAAGGAACAGTTTTCCATAGTTATTCCGCCGCCCAATGTTACGGGAATGCTCCATATGGGGCATGCATTAAACAACACTATCCAGGACGTTATGATCCGTTATAAAAGGATGCAGGGTTACAATGCCCTCTGGATGCCTGGAACAGACCATGCCGGCATAGCAACGCAAAACGTGGTTGAACAGGAACTTGCCAGAGGGGGCGTAACAAGGCACGATCTGGGCAGAGATGCGTTTATTGAAAAAATATGGGAGTGGAAAGACAAATATGGTGGAATCATCACAAACCAGCTTCAGAAAATGGGGTGTACCTGTGACTGGGAGAGAGAACGTTTCACCATGGATGAGGGCCTTTCCAGGGCTGTGAGAGAGGTTTTTGTCAGACTGTATAATGATGGTCTTATCTATCAGGGAGATTACATAGTTAACTGGTGCCCCAGATGTCATACGGCTATTTCCGATCTTGAGGTTGAATATACCGAGGAAAAGGGTGGCTTCTGGCATATCAGATACCCCTTTGCAGAAGGTGAGGGCAGCATTGAAGTAGCAACGACACGTCCGGAGACAATGCTGGGTGATACGGCAGTCGCAGTCAATCCTCGTGATGAAAGATACAAGGATGTCATTGGGAAAGAAGTAATACTTCCCCTTGTCAATAAGAAAATACCAATTATCGCAGATGATTATGTGTCGGTGGAATTTGGTACCGGTGCAGTAAAGATAACCCCTTCCTGTGATCCGAATGACTTTGAAATGGCCCAGAGACACGATATTGAAGTCATCATTATTATGGATGGCAATGCTGTCATCAATGAAAATGGTGGCGTTTATCAGGGTCAGGACCGTTTTACATGCAGAGAAAACGTTATCAAAGATCTGGAAGAAGGTGGCTATCTGGTCAAAGAAGAACCTTACACTCACAACGTGGGACAATGTTACAGATGTAAGACAATTATAGAACCTGCTGTTTCAAAGCAATGGTTCGTTGACATAAAACCCCTGGCAAGAGCGGCGGTCTCTGCCGTTGTAAAGGGTAAGACAAAAATCATTCCATCCATGTGGGAGGGAACCTATTTTGACTGGTTGGATAATATTCGGGATTGGTGTATTTCCAGACAGATATGGTGGGGCCACAGGATTCCCGTCTGGTATTGCAATGAATGCGGGAAGATTATAGTCGCCACCGATGAACCAAAAGAATGTCCCGGTTGTGAAGGAACTTCTTTGAGACAGGAAGAGGATGTTTTAGATACGTGGTTTAGTTCTGCCCTCTGGCCGTTCTCAACACTTGGATGGCCTGACAAGACAGATGCCTTAAAAACATTTTATCCTACATCCCTTCTCGTTACAGGATTTGACATTCTCTTTTTCTGGGTGGCGAGAATGATGATGATGGGTCTTTACATAATGAAAGATGTTCCTTTTAAAGAGGTTTATCTCCATGCCCTTGTGCGGGATGAAAAAGGGGATAAAATGAGTAAATCAAAGGGAAATATTATTGATCCATTAGAAATGATCGATAAATATGGTGCCGATGCGTTACGTTTTACTTTAGCCGCATTCACGGCTCAGGGCAGAGATATCAGAATGTCGGAGGAGCGCATCCAGGGATATCGGTTCTTCGTCAACAAGATATGGAATGCAGCCAGATTCTGTTTAATGAATCTTGAAGATTGTCCTGAAGAAGATGTTACACTCAAGGCGGATGATTATTCAATATGTGATCGCTGGATCAAAGACAGACTGAACCAGACAGTGGCAGATCTGACAAGATTCCTTGATGAATACAGGTTTAATGATGCGGCAGGAAGACTCTACCAGTTTATCTGGCATGAATTCTGTGACTGGTACCTGGAACTCGTAAAACCTGTACTTTACAGTACAAATTCCCCACAGGGCAAACTTGCAGCCCAGCATACGTTATTGACAGTATTAAAATCAACCATGCAGCTCCTTAACCCCTTCATGCCCTTTGTAACTGAAGAAATATGGTGCCAGCTTCCAAAGTGCGAGGGAACCGTCATGGAAAGCAAATTTCCATCAGAGGATGAGATCCTCAGAGATGGGGATGCCGTAAAGCAGATGAGCATCATCATGGATGTGATCACCCGAATCAGGAACATAAGGGGTGAAATGAATATACCACCCTCTAAAAAATTAAAGGTCATCCTTTCAATTCCTGATGAACAGTTAATTGCCATACTAAAAAATGGGAAAGATTACGTTATTGATATGGCAAATCTTCAGGAACTATCCGTTGAAGGCGAGGTAAAGGAAGAACCGAAGGGTGTGGCGACAGGAATAGCCGGTTCCATAAAGGTATACGTGTTTCTTGAGGGAATGATAGATATAGCAGCTGAAATCGCAAGACTTGAAAAGGAAATGAACAAGGTAACCAGGGATCTTGGCATTGTTTCTAAAAAGCTTGCCAATCAGGATTTCAGGAAAAAGGCCTCTGAAACCGTGATTCAAAAAGAGATATTAAAATCCAAAGAACTGAAAGAAAAGGGCATCATTCTGGAAAATGCCTTAAATAAACTTCACCAACTTGAGGGATAGGTCATAGTGATCCAAAAGTTTCGGTTAGACAGGATTATCATCGATGCCCTTGATGAAGATATTGGATCCGGAGATGTAACTACTTTGGCTGTTTTGACAGGTAATGAAGTCGGAACGGCAGAAGTTCTTGCGAAAGATGATATCATTGTAGCGGGAGTTGATGTTTTTAAGGAGGTGTTTGTCCTTTACGATAAGGATATAAATTTTTTCGTAAAAGTTAAAGATGGCCAATCCGCCGGGAGGGGAGATATACTTGCAGAAATATCGGGGAAATTGAAAAATATCCTTACGGCGGAAAGGGTGGCACTAAACTTTCTTCAGAGAATGTGCGGCATAGCCACCCTGACGCGAAAATATGTCGACAGGATCAGCGGAACAAAGGCAAAGATTCTGGACACGAGAAAGACCTTGCCATGCCATAGAGACCTTGACAAATATGCAGTTAAAATCGGCGGTGGCTTAAATCACAGATTGGGTCTTTATGGCGGTGTAATGATAAAAGACAATCATATAAAAGCCGCGGGCGGTATCCTGAAAGCGGTTAAAATGATTTCAAGCCATGTTCCCCCAACCTTAAAGATTGAAGTCGAGGTGAAAAACCTGGGTGAGGTTGAGGAAGCCTTATCTTCCGGGGTGGATATCATAATGCTGGATAACATGAATGTTGGAGATATGGAAAAGGCCGTATCTGTAATTAATGGGAGGGCTTTGATTGAGGCTTCTGGTAATGTTACACTTGCTAACGTAAGGGACATTGCCGAAACAGGAGTGGATTTTATTTCGGTGGGAGCTATTACCCATTCAGCCCCTGCAGCAGATATATCCTTACTTATAAAATAATTTACATTTGGCACTTTTGTAATTACATGGATTTTAACGAACGTAAGCTTGCGAACCGCCTCTCAGGAGAGTTTATAGGGAACACGGTACATTTTTTCGAGGAACTCGATTCGACAAACATGTACGCGTCCCAAATTGCCCGAAACGGAACTCCTGAAGGTACTGTTGTGATAGCTGACTGCCAGACAAGTGGAAAAGGTCGTCTGAACCGGGTCTGGCAATCTCCTCCCAGAAAAAACATTTACACATCAGTCATTTTAAAACCATCAATAAAACCTTCTGTTGCACCCCAATTAACCCTTACTGCCGGAGTCGCTGTAGCTGAGTTCCTTTCCCTGTACTGTCCCGGAGCTGTTACGCTGAAATGGCCCAACGATATACAGGTAAGAAAAAACAAAATATGCGGTATCCTTACCGAAATGAGAACGACTGGAGGAACAATTGATTTTGTCATCATCGGGATCGGTATTAATATCAACATGAGAAAAGAAGAGTTTGACGAGGAGTTTCGGGAATCTTCGACCTCCCTGAGGGAAGAAACGGGGAATGATATTTCGCGAGTCGATTTTACAGTCGGATTATATCAATCCCTGGAAAAATGGTATGAAATTTACAAATCGGAGGGTTTTGCTTCCATAAAAGACAGATGGCTTGAATATTCGGAAATTCTGGATAAACAAATCCAGATAAATTATAAAGATAACATTCAAAAAGGTAAAGTACTGGGCATTGATGAATGCGGAGCCCTTCTTCTTTTTGATGAAGAAGGAAAAACAAAACCGGTCCTGGCTGGTGATGTTTCCCTGATTGGAGATAAATAATGCTTTTGGCCATTGATGTAGGAAATTCAAATACAGTTCTCGGCTTATATGATGGGGACAAACTTTTACATGACTGGCGGATTCGGACTGAAGTTGACAACACCGTGGACGAATACGGTATGTTAATCCTGAATCTCTATAGAACAGCCAGGATTAGCTCAAAATCTGTAAAGTCGGTAAATGGTATTATTATTTCCTGTGTTGCTCCGCCTATGTTAAATATCCTCGAACCTCTGTGCGAAAAATATTTTAAGATTAAACCCTTGATTGTGGGTCCTGGAATCAAAACAGGAATGCCAATCTACTACGACAATCCAAAAGAGGTAGGCGCTGACCGGATCGTCAATGCTGTGGCGGCCCGTGAAAAGTATAAGGGCGATCTTATCATTGTTGATTTTGGTACGGCCACAACATTTGATTACGTGACAAGTAATGGAGAATATATGGGGGGCTGTATCGCACCCGGAATTATTATATCATCGGAGGCACTTTTTGAGAGGGCATCAAAGCTTCCGAGGGTTGAATTCAGCAAGCCAAAATCAATTATTGCCAAAGATACGATCAGCAGTATGCAGGCAGGTATAATGTATGGTTATGCGGGTCTCGTAGATGGTATTGTCAAACGCATAATGGCGGAGTCAAAATCAACCCCCACAGTCGTGGCAACGGGAGGACTGGCAAGAATTATTGCACCCGAAACAAAAAGCATTAATGTAGTAGATGATATGCTCACTCTTGACGGACTCAGAATTATCTATTCGAGGAACAGATAATTCCAGTCAGGTATGTGATTTTATAAACAAAAAAATGGTTGAAGATTTAAGGATTGAACATATTATTCCGATAATATGTTCATCTCGATATTTAATGTTTCTTTGAACAATTACTAACCATTATAGTTTGTGTATCAATAAGTGAAATGTTCAATTATGGAATATGAATATAAATCTGTGAGAAAATCGGGGTTTACCCTTGTTGAACTGACAGTAGTCATAGTAATCATTGGAATTATCATCTCCATTATAGCATCGGTTTTACCCTCCCTGATCAAATCCGCAAAAATCAAAAAGACTCAGGCTATTTTAGAAAAGGTGGATTATGCCATCCGTGGCAAACTCATCTCGGATCAAAAACTGCCTTATGCAGATTCAGATAAAGACGGTGTTGCCGATGACGGTGTTTACTTCGGCTGGCTGCCATATAAGGATCTTGGACTTTCTTCAGGTGACGATACCTGGGGTCAGCGGCTCAAGTACGGGGTGTATGAAGATGTGGTTGCCACTGACCTTTGCAGTATTACCTTTCCAACGACAGTTGATACCACCAAACTTTACACGGTTAATCATAATGATGCCAGTCAAACCCAGCAGCTTTATGTCATAATCAGCGGGGGTGATCCGACAGGTGCATTCGAACAAAAAAACGCGGACGATAACGCCGAGTACGATGATCCCAACCGAATAGTAGAATACAACAACGGTACAGTTGTTTACAACGACCTGATGGTGGCAGGAGATATAAATACATTAAAGGGTATTGTCTGTTCCGGTGGTGGTGGCGGCGGAGGCGGTGCCGGTTGCGATGGAGTTGAAAGTGTTTATTGTGGCAACTGCGACGATGGTTTAGACAACGATGGCGATGGCCTGCCTGATTGCCTTGATCCGGACTGTGCCACATATACGAAATGTGCCAATCCGACATGTGAGATTGTAACAGCGAGCCCACTGCCTTCCGGGTATCTAAATGGTGATTATTCGGTCAATTTCACAAAATCTGCCGGGTGCATCTGTCCCTGTGAGTGGGAACTTCTTGATAATGGCGGATTTAACGACTTTTATCTGCACACCTATACAGGAAAGCTGTCCGGTACACTTTCCCAATGTCCCGGCACATATACTATCAAGGCAGGGCTTACTGACTCCGATACGGATAATGATCCGGATCCTGAAAAGGAATTTACAATCGAGGTAACGAAGAACCTGTCCGTTGCACGAACGAGTGGAGACGGATCTACCAACATCACCTGGAACAGCACCGGTCAGGAGGAAGCCTTTGAAGTTCAAGGGGGGCATCTTGGAGATATTAGCTGGGTGTTGGATACTGGCGGGGCTTCCGGATTTGCTTATGGAAGTTCAGGGGATACAACATACATTAAGAAAGACGGAATAACTGCTGCAGGAACCTATACCTTTACACTTACGGCTACAGACAGCGATTGTGCCGTCAATACTGCAAATATCATCCTGACGGTTGATGTTACAGCAAGTGGTGCTCCTGCACCTTACACCGAGGGCATGGAATCGGAATGGCGGTTCGATGAATGTACGACATGGGATGGTT
>CAZGAK010000049.1:0-17606 GCA_964523565.1 uncultured Syntrophaceae bacterium
CTTTGAAAAATGTTCGATTTCATTCAAGTTCAAGGAAGGTACAAAACCAAAGGAGGGGGAGGTGATATATGGGTTTAAGTCAGTTATTACTTACAGTATAACTCTGTGAATCGTATAGACGATGAAGGAGGAGGTTATGAAACGTTATCGAGTTTTTCAGATAGTTGTAATTGTGCTGCTTATATTCGGCATGTTTCAGGTCGCCTCGGCGGCCCAGAAAGTATTGATCACACCGCGCAATGTGGTTATAAATTATCAGCAGCGGGAGATGAAGGCATCCCCTCAGATTAAGGCAGAGCTCAATACACTGCGACAGAAGATCAAAGCCAAAAATCTGACCTTTGAGGTTGGCTATACCGCGGCCATGGATTTTCCATTATCAAAACTTGCGGGCTTGATGGCACCGGCAAACCTGACGAATCTTATCAAGGCGCAAAATGTTCGAGCCGTGAAGATATTGAAGATAATGCCGGTAGTGAGAATACCGGCATGTTCTCCCGGAGCTCGCAGCTTTGACTGGCGTAAAGTCCGGGGATCTACCGGTGTACGTGACCAGGGTGGCTGCGGTAGTTGCTGGGCATTTGCAACTAATGGAGCGTTCGAAGGCAATTACAGAATCCGCAATGGTGCCGCCATTGACAGCTCCGAGCAGGACACTCTTGACTGCAGTGGTGTCGGAAATTGCGCTGGTGGATGGTGGGCCCATCAGTATTTAATCGATAAGGGGAGTGCCACCGAGGCCAGTTATCCCTATACACCAAGTAAGGGAACCTGTAGAAATATATCCAGGCCTTATACGGCCATAAACTGGGGTTATGTAGAAAACAAAAGTTCGATCCCGAGTGTCGCAAAGTTAAAAGAGACGCTGTGTCAGCACGGGCCTTTAGCTATTGCCTTGCGAGCTACCAGCACCTTCAAGGCCTATACCAGTGGTGTATTTAATGAGTTTGCATCAGGAAAAGTCAACCATGGTGTGACTTTAATCGGCTGGGACGATAACAAGGGTGCCTGGCTGATCAAAAATTCATGGGGGACCGGCTGGGGGGATACCTGTGGCTACGGCACTGAACGGGGCTACATGTGGATTAAGTATAACTGTAACAAGGCCGGATACGCAGCTTCATGGGTGGAAGCGAAACCCAAGCCCCGTCCGGCGAAAGAAGATTGTCTATCATTCAATCCCAGGACCACAGCGGTAAAAAAGGTCGGGGATCGTTGGAAGATCGTCGACGGCAGCCACATGATGTTTGATTTCGGCAAAAAGAAAAATGAGGCAGATAAGGCGCTGGCGATCATCAAGCATTACCGCATGAACAGATCCTGCTTCGTGGGACGTCCCCACCCGTCTTTCCAGTATATGCTGGTTGGAAAACTCGCCCCGAAAGGAAAGATGAAGGGGGAAGACTGTATCGGGTTCAATCCCAGGACCATAAAGGTCAAGGAGGTAAAGGGCAGCTGGAAAATCGTGGACGGAAGTCATTGGATGTTTGACTTCGGCAAGAAAAAGAAAGAAGCATACCAGGCATTTAAGATGATTAAGAAATATGGCTTCACTCATTCATGCTTCGTAGGCAGACCGAAAGCCAGCTTCCAGTATCTCCGTAAGTAGTTTTCACTTAAAACAAGTATGACCCCCTCGGTATGCCGAGGGGGTCATATGCAATTTTCTACATCACACAATACACCGCAATCCCTCTTACTTTACTTTCAAAAAGAGGACCTTCACTTTTTCAGAGTGTTTTTACTTCTCAGCGGATTTCCACGGTAATACGGTAGACCTTCTCAGGCGGTTTTTCTTTTTCCCACTTTCTTATGTAGAGCAGCTTCAGGATATTGGTGCCCGGAGATTGAGCCTTGAAACGGAATATCTGGTATTCAACACCCCCGAGTAACTTGCTTTTTGATTCTTCGAATTCAGGTTTTCCTAATGGTTCGAGCAGATCGGGATTGTTCTGTTCAATATACCAGGAATACCCGGTGCCCGGAATGGACTCTAAACGCAGAGTTACAGTGGAGCCTCGCGATACCTGTACCTGACTCTCATTATCTTTCTCAGTCAGTGTAATGTTATTCGGGGAATTAGCCATCGATGATTGCTCAGTCTTGTTTGAGAGTGCGCACCTCGGCACAGCAAGCAAAAAGATCATAAAAAATATTATGTGTGTTGCTCTTGCAATGCTTGTCATTGGTAAACACCATAAAAGTTACAAACTGCAAAATCGATTAATTAATAATGTTACCTGTTTAACTCGTTATGGTATGTAATTTAACATATATGGTTAATAAAGTAAAATATATTTGACGATTGTCCTCAGGCAGATCTGTCCCCGGATAAGAAGAAGCAGGATGGTTTCGATCGAAAGCCATCCTGCCAAAAGTCCATATTAAATCCTGGCGGTTTTGCTATTTACATCATCACCCGTTATATCAATCGAACTTAACCTTTGGTGTGGCCTTCGCGGCTTCCGGCACTTCGAAGAAGGTGGCTTTTGCAAAGCCGAACACGCCTGCTAAGAGATTTTCCGGGAAACTTCTGATCTTTACATTATATGTCTTTACCGCTTCGTTGTAGCGCCTTCTCTCTACTGCGATCCTGTTTTCTGTCCCTGCCAGTTCATCCTGAAGCCTCATAAAATTTTGATTCGATTTCAGATCGGGGTATCTCTCCATAACGACAAGTAGTCTGCCCAGGGCCCCTGTCAATTCATTATTTGCTTTGATCTTATCGGGTATCTTCGTTGCGCCGCCGACCTTTGATCTTGCTTCAGTTACCTTAATGAAAACCTCCCTTTCCTGCCTGGCATAACCCTTTACGGTTTCCACGAGGTTCGGGATAAGATCATATCTTCTCTGCAGTTGATTATCCACCTGTGCCCATGATGATTTAACAGTCTCATCGAGAGTAACAAAGGTATTGTATGTTCCCTTGAGAAAAGAGAAGGTGAAAAAAAATATCAAAACAATTGCTACAACAGCAATAAGTAAATTTCTCTGGCCTTTGGTCATTTGTAACCTCCTTAATTTTTTCTGTGATCTTTGTGGTGAATGATTGCTGTTTATATTTCCATTTTATCGACAAACTCCCATAACTTCCTGACTTCTATTAGATAGGCCTTGAATAAATCCTTCATTTCAGATGATGAAAAATCCTTTTTATCATCTTTTATGTCCAGGCATTTCATAAATATTTCGCTGTCAATAGTAATATCATTTGCGACGGATTGTATAATTTCACGCCTCGTCGGAGGAATTTCAATGCCTTTAAGATATAAGAGTCCATTAAAGATAGAGATAAATGCCGTTATGGATGCCTTGATTAATTCCTTAATTCTCCTTTGTTTTCCTTCCGTTTCCAGAAATCCTTCCCTCAAGAG
Source organism: uncultured Syntrophaceae bacterium (assembly GCA_964523565.1). Lineage (GTDB taxonomy): Bacteria > Desulfobacterota > Syntrophia > Syntrophales > UBA6807 > CAZGAK01. The sequence goes on from CAZGAK010000049.1 coordinate 3,375, forward strand.
AAGTAGCTTTCCCTTGATTTCCCTTTCACACTGCAGTCTTACGTGGCTCGCATCGAAGGTAATATTCTTGAGTATGTCTTCGCCATAGACAAGGACATATCTGTTCTTTATGTTTATAAATTCAATGGGGAACGAATCGAGGGAAGATTCGATATACGATTTTGTCATGAATAAAGGTGTAGCCACCTTCATTTTTCTCCATCGAGAAACGGTTTCAATGGCTTGATCCAGGCGGTCTATAGCCTTCTCAGTGATGATCACGAAGAAATTCAAATCCGATTTGCCCGGCTTATAGTCATTCCCTGTGCCGCTGCCGTAAAGCATAATGGAAATAAGGTCATCTTTGAAGATATTCCTTAAATCCTCTGTTATTTTTGTAAATATTTCTTCCGGTTTGTTTATCCTGGCCATATTGTTGATACCCTTCATATACTTGAGTTCAAAGTTTAAAGTTTAAAGTTACAGAGATCGTTATCAAAATCCGCGACCCGCGCCGCCTCCACCGCTCAAGCCGCCTCCGAAGCCGCCGAAACTGCCCCCGAAGCCGCCGAAGCCACCACCACCGCCTCTGCTTCCCATCATAAGCATGAGAAGTATCCAGGGAAGCATTGCCCGCCCCTGCCTTGTGCCAAGGAGCAATGCAAAAACAATGAAAAAAAGAATTAGGGAAAATAAATTAACCCCCGATTTTTCTTGAGTTCTTCTCATCTTTGGGAGAGCAGGGCTTCCCGTCAGAGAAACCCCGGCATCTTTAGCAACAATAGACGATACGGCAACCATGGCGTTAGCGAGCCCCTTGCCGTAATCCCCTTTTTTCAGGTAGGGTAAGGCATGCTTGTCCAGGATCTCTCCAACCAATCCGTCGGGGAGTATTCCCTCAACGCCGTAACCCGTTTCAATCCTTATTCTTCTTTCCTTTAGAGCAAGGAAAATCAGGATGCCCTTGTCCTCCCCCTTTTTTCCGATGCCCCACGCCCCATAAAGCCTGTTTGCGTAATCGGCCGGATCATTGTCTCCAATACTCTTCACGGTAGCTACAACGATTGCAACTCCCGTCTTCTGCAGTACTTCACGGGACAGAAGATCCATGGGTCGCTCGTATTTGGATGAAATAATACCTGCAAAATCATTGATAGCCCCTTTGGGCTGCGGGAATTTTTCATTACCTTCTGTTGTGGTGGTGAAGATAGTAGAGAGAAAGACGGTTATCAGGAGAAGGAAAATGGCTTTTTTGGTTCTCAAATTCGGTATCCCTTTATAAATTTTGTTGGCGCCAGCTTGTACTGCATTTACTTATCATATAGGGCGATAAAATACCAAAGCTTTGTTTTGAAAGACGATTAGAGCCGATTAAAGCTTGACATAATGCAAAAACTGATATAGGAATATCTCTTCGAAATCTTATCACGATAGGGAGGATATATTTTTGGCAACTCATAAATCTGCGGAAAAAAGAATGAGGCAAAACGAAGAAAGAAGAAAACGAAATGTTTCGATAAGAACTCACGTAAAGACAAGAATAAAGGCGGTTCTTAAAGCTTTTGAAGAAAAGGATCTTGAAAAGTCAAGTGAGGCTCTTGTTAAGGCAAAATCGGTGATAGCTAAAGCCTCCTCCAAAGGTATACTACATAAGAACAATGCCGCTCGAAAGATATCCAGATTGACAAGAAAGATTAACGCACTGGGTTAACTCTTTAAGTTAATTTTGTGGATTACTGCTTTTCTGATTTCGAAATCAAAATCCAGACATTATACTTCGATATGCCTTTTCAGCCATGTCGATGGCAAGCTTCTTAATGGCTTTTTTCCTATTGGTTTCGGTTCTGTTCGGATCAGTATCTACGATAAAAGCTTCTTCCCCCGTAAAGTTCCTGTTGGTCCATATAATTTCATTATTTTTAGTTTCTTTGAGTGCAACCTCAATGGTTACGTTAACACGGTCTTCCCTGGCTACATCAGCTTTACTGTAAGAGAGATGAGAGACAGTAGATCTGTTTACACTCCCCGTTAAAAAAGCATCTGCCGTCTCCTTGCTGTTGGCCAGATCAAATCTGCTCCCTTTTCTGAACTGATTGATAAAAGCGTTTCTTACGTAGTTTTCCAGATTTGCCTCACCGGTGCGGTTGGAAAAATTTTCAACGAAAACCGTCTGAATGCTCTGGTCTATATGTTCCCCCCCCGCAGAAAAATGGTATCCGCAACCCAGGCTGAGCAGGGGCAGCGATAATAAGATAAAAAACCACCATTTCTTGTTCATTTCAAATACCTTAGATCCTCTATTCTCAACAACTGCGTTTTTTGCACAGATGCTGGCGGAAAATAAATTCGAAATCCGAAGTACGAAATTCGAAACAATATCAAAACCTTAAACTCGAATGTCCAAAACTGTTTCGAAAATTTGTTATTTGATATTCGGATTTGTTCCGTATTTCGACTTCGACGTGAGCACTCAGTCGAGCGATATTCGAATTTCGGATTTGCGGCTTTGCCGCATTATTATTTAACAACAATATTAACCAGTTTTTTAGGGACATAGATCTCTTTGATCACCGTTTTATCCCCTATAAAATTTTGTATCCTCTCATTGTTCAGGGCAAGTTCCTTGATCTTTTCGTCTGCTTCATCGGCACTGACCTGAATCTTGCTCCTTAATTTTCCATTGACCTGGATAGCTATGGTGATTTCCTCTTCCGCCGCGACCGATTCATCATAGGATGGCCATGACATGTCGGAAAGTTTTCCTTTGCCTCCAATCATTTCCCATAGCTCTTCCGTTACATGAGGAACGATCGGGTTAAGCAGGATGATAATATTTTCAATAGTCTTTCTGACCACTGAGAGACCCTTTGTGTCTTCCTTATCCGGGCGCTTTACCTGATAGAGCATATTTACAAGTTCCATAACAGCACTGATAGCCGTGTTGAAATGAAATCGTTCTTCTATGTCATTGGTAACCTTTTTTATTGTCTGATGAGTTTTCTTCCTGAGATTTTTCATTTCCCCGTCAAGGTCTGCCTTCCCGTCAAAGGGTTCAATATCCCTGATGTCATCCAGGTAATCCATAACAATGCGCCATACCCTGTTCAGGAACCGGAATGATCCGTCAACTCCCTGGTCACTCCATTCCAGATCCTTTTCAGGCGGTGCGGTAAAAAGACAGAATATCCTGGCCGTATCCGCGCCATACTCATGGATCAGATAGTCCGGATCAATGACATTTTTCAAGGATTTGGACATCTTTTCTGTTTTGCCGATCTTGGCATCGAGGCCACAGTTCACGCATTTTCCGTCTTTGACTTCCTCAGGGTATAATAATCCGTGTTCTTTACATTTCATAGTTTCCTTGCAGACCATTCCCTGGGTAAGCAAGTTGGTGAAGGGTTCGTCCAGATTCAACACACCGAAATCTCTCAGTACCTTGGTATAGAATCTTGAGTATAGCAGGTGAAGAATGGCATGTTCAATGCCGCCGATATACTGATCAACGGGCATCCAGTAGTGGACAGCTTCTTTGTCAAGCCCCGGTTTTTTGTCAAAGTGGGGTGAGCAGAATCGGTCAAAATACCAGGATGATTCGACAAATGTATCCATTGTGTCGGTTTCTCGTTTTGCCGGACCGTTACAGTTGGGGCATGTCGTTTCCATAAATGATTTGACCCTTGCCAGGGGAGATCCTCCTTCTCCCTTCAGTTCCACATCCAGTGGAAGAACAACGGGAAGATCCGATTCAGGAACTGGTACGGTACCGCATTTTTCGCAGTAAATAATAGGAATGGGCGCCCCCCAGTACCTTTGCCTCGATATTCCCCAGTCTCTCAAACGATATTCTACTGTTTTTCTTCCCCGATCAATGGATGATAAAAGATCGGCTATATCATCGAGGGCTTTCATATTCTCCATGCCGTTGAATTGACCCGAATTTATCAGGATTCCTTCATCCACATAGGCCTCGGCCATTGTTTCAGGATCCAGGGGGTTATCCGGATTCTGTATGACGACAATCAGTTCAAGACCATATTTTTTGGCGAATTCAAAGTCACGCTGGTCATGAGTCGGGACGGCCATAACACAACCGGTTCCGTAATCGGCCAGAACAAAATTGGCCGCGTAAATGGGCATTTTCTCTCCGGTCACAGGGTTCAGACAGTATGCATCTAGGAAGATACCTTCCTTTTCGTAGTAATCGGCGGTCCTCATCATTTTGTCCTGTTTTTTGATACGCTCGACGAACTCCTTGACTTCCTGCTCTCTTTCTTTCCCTTTCACCAGTTCCATGACCAGGGGATGTTCAGCCGCAATAAGCATGAAAGTGGCGCCGAATATGGTGTCCTGTCTCGTGGTGAAGACCTTGATAACATCATCGGAATCGGCCATTGGGAAAACAATTTCGCATCCGTAGCTTTTCCCGATCCAGTTCTTCTGCATGGTGAGAACTCTTTCGGGCCAGCCGGGAAGTTTATCGCAGCAATCGAGAAGCTCTTCTACGTAATGGGTAATGCGGAAGAACCATTGTTCAAGATATTGTTCATCGACTTCTGTGCCGCATCTCCAGCATAATCCTGCCTCAACCTGTTCGTTTGCCAGAACGGTCTGGCACTTCGAGCACCAGTTGACGGTTGCACCTTTTTTGTATGCCAAACCCTTTTCATACATCCAGAGGAAGAAAAGCTGCTCCCATTTATAATAATCAGGATCGCATGTGGAGAGCTCCCTGTCCCAGTCATAACTGAATCCCATTCTCTTGAGCTGTTTCTTCATGGCATCGATGTTTTCGTTCGTCCATTTTGCCGGAGGAATGCCACGATCTATGGCAGCATTTTCCGCCGGCATGCCGAATGAGTCCCACCCTATGGGATGGAGCACATTATATCCTCTCATCTTCTTGTACCGCGCGACGACATCGCCTATGGTGTAATTTCTTACATGACCCATGTGGATCTTTCCCGAGGGGTAGGGAAACATTTCAAGCAGATAATATTTTTCCCTATTCGGGTCTTCCGTTACATGAAAAGTTTTTTCTTCTTCCCAGCTTTTTTGCCACTTATCTTCGATCTCGAAAGGAATGTACTTTCTTTCCATGACCGCCTCCAATCCGTGAAAGTAGTTGATATCCTTCTATCATAAATCGTGAGACAATTAAAGTACGATTCTGATTTTTTAGGCATTTAATGGTGTAAGTGACGACAATCGTTTTTCTATAAATAAAAGGGTTGCTGCTCAGGTTCATTTTCGCTTGTCTACAACATTTTTTGATAAATCTACGGTTTGCTTCAGGTGTTTCCAAAATTCTCCCTTCGGGGTCAAACAGTTGGAAAGGCTTTTCTCGTCGTTGAAGAATATTTATTTGAAAAGGTGCAGCAATGAACGCTCAAACAATTTTTCGTTTGGCAAGAGGCCGTCAAGACTTAGATTTGAATGAGGTTTGGTACAAGAGTCTATACGTCTTAAACCCTTTTCCTGTTATCAATAAAAAATCGGTGGTGACGCATAATCACCACCGACTGTTATATGAACCGAGAGGTTTTTGGGACCAATAAACCCCTCAGATTGATATAGGGGGGCGGTGAGTGGAAAGGGGGGCGTCGGCGGATGGAAAGGAGGGAACATAAAACCACCCGCCGACTTTAGGGAACTTAGATTCAGTGCAGATTTACCCTTATTTTATTGCTCCTTCTGTTCTTTATGTCTCTTTTAAAGATTGAATGATGTAGCGCTCTTGTATTGTCTTCGTATGTCTGTTCATGAAGCCTCAAAGCAAAACGAATATTTGAATAAGTCAGCCATTTGCTCGGAGAATTCGTATTCCTTGTACATGAAAATTCGCTCGCGGGGCACAAACACATTGTCGAAAATACATAATGCTTCATGGTTTTGAAACGCTGAAGCTGCCCTGTCGACAATGCTGTCTCCCGGTGTTGTCATGTTATGCGATTCGGGGCCTATAACGAATGTTATCCCCTTCGTGTCACTCGGCAGTGCAAAGGAAAGAGCATATGATTCGTCTCGTTCCGTCATGGTCGTGGTCGGTATAATTATTATTTCGTGAGAATTCAAAGCGCCTATATCACATGCCTTCGTTCCCCGCAGGATAATCCCGTCGTTTATTTCCTCTATGGAATGCAACAAGAGATCGGGATGCGATTGCCTATGAGGTGGTAAATATCTGTTTCCCCGCGGGTCAGTTACTGATCCGTGACAGGTCAGATCATTGTCCTGAATATATGCCAGGTAATTGAGGAAACGTACGTAATAATCTGTTCCGTATCTGGCATCAATATCACCCGTTGTTATTGACAGGGCATTTAGAGTATTCATCCCCAGAGTGCGTTGGAAGTAACTTCCATTATTACCGCTAAACAGCCGATTCAGTATTGATTTTTTCACCAGATCATCCATATCCTGGTTGATATGGTTGAAACGATTGATTCTGGATCCGGTAATATGGGATATGGCAATCATGATGTGTTCATTCTCCGGCATGAGGGCCATATCATATGTCCTGGCTGCTGCATCAATGGATTGGCAAATAACCGGATTATCTCGTACGTTTCCCGCCCTGTTACCTCGTATATAGACATCTAAATTAAGGTCATCCAAACTGCTTCTGTATTGTCCTGAAGTCATCATGATATTTAAACAAATACCCTCCGGAAAGTGTAATATATCAAAATGTGAATCATGTAATGGGGGGATTTGGCAATGAACCTTTCGCGCAGAAAAAAAGCATAACAGGTTTAGATTCTAATTAAGAGCCTAAACCCCCCCTATTGCGGCGACGTCGATATAAAACCTCCTTTCCTGGGCCAAACTATTAACCATTTTTTTCTGAAATTTACACCGCACTATCAATTAGGGGAATATGGTGCAAATCTCACCTCTCATTCCCTTAATAAGGGAGTTTGGGGGAACTGAGGAATAGGTTACAGTGTTGCTCTCTCCACTCCCCTTCCCCCGGTCTGAAGGTTTGTAAGGAATAACTCTCCAAAAGGTTGTTTCCGATTCCCCCGTTCCAACAAAGAGAATCAGGGCTCCGTTGTATGTAATTTATGAATACATTAATCATGCCAAACGGAGACATTCTGTTTGTTGAAAAGAATTATGTATAAATTACATTATGTTATGATTATTGTTGTCATGGAGATAGACGGGCGATGAGAGAAAAAGACTACTGCTCATGTCGTACTGACGTGGCTATATGGCAAATGCTTCGTTCTTTGTATTACATTTCAAATGGTTACAACATGAACGTCATCATGGCGCACTCTATGTCATTCTGACGTAGTTTGTCTGTCATCATATGACTTCAGTTTCCTCTGAAGTGTCCGTAATCCTATTCCGAGAATTCTGGCAGCCCTGGTGCGGTTTTGACCCGTTGACTCGAGAACACGGATGATATGCTGTTTTTCAATTTCATCCAGGGTCATCGGGCCAGTTTCCCTTCTCTCTTCGGGTCGAGAAAACGATACCACGTCTTGTGCCGAAGAGAGAGTCAGGAATTTCCCTTCTTCGAGGAGGACAGCCTTGGCTATGATGTTTTCCAGTTCCCGAACATTTCCAGAGTATGGATAATTTAATAGGCAGTCAGCCAGATCCGGATCGATCGAATTGATGTCTTTATTGTTTTTTCTGGCATGACGTAGTAAGAAGTGTCGGGTCAACGGGAGAATATCCTTCTTCCGCTCCCTCAGGGGAGGTATGTTGATATGGAACATGTTCAGCCGAAAGAACAGATCCTTTCGAAAGCGTCCCTTCTCTATCTCTTCTTCAATATCCGAGTTGGTAGCCGAAATGATCCTCACATCTACATTTTTCGACTCAGTACTTCCAAGTCTGTATAGTTCCCGTTCCTCTACGACACGAAGCATTTTACTTTGGAGAATCTTCTCAAGTTCGGTTATCTCATCGAGAAAGAGAGTGCCGCCCTGAGCCGCTTCAAAGAACCCCTTCTTTTCATTAAGCGCACCGGTGTAGGCTCCTTTGACATGTCCGAAGAAATCATCTTCAAAAAGCGTTTTGCTAAAGGATGCCATATTCACTGCCGCAAAGCTGCCATTCGATCGATTACTCAGTTTGTGGATGATTCGGGCCAGCATCTCTTTACCGGTTCCCGATTCACCGGTGAGGACCACGTTATAGTCAGTGGGGGCAGCAATCTCGGCCTGATGAAATACCATTGCCATTGCCTGATCCTCGGCCACCATTCCCTCGAATGCTGAGGGATTTTTCAGATCTGAAAATGATAGTTTTTTCTCGAACAAGGCCAAATTGTTGCGCAGATTGTATCGTTCGAGAGCTCGATTGATGGTTATGATTAATTTCTCACTATTGATTGGTTTAACCAGATAATCAAATGCACCGTATTTAATGGCCTGTACGGCCGATGAGACGTCATCAACGGCTGTCACGATGATGCATTCAATAGTTGGAAATTCTTCCTTTACTTGCCTAAGGATTTCCGTACCTCCGATATTGGGCATGATGAGATCAAGCAACAGCAGATGAAAATCATGTGCCCTGACTAAATCCATGACCATTCTGCTGTCGGATACAATTGCCGGTTCAGGTAAACCCGAACTGGCGATTGTAGCTTTTATGCTTAACAGGAGACCGACATCGTCGTCGACGACCAATACGCGATTCTCTGGACCGGAAATAGATTTCATCGCTTTTCCACCACCTGAATCATGTTTCTACCGAGGGAAACGCCAATATAAAGGTGGTTCCCTTACCCTCGTTGCTTTCTACCGTGATCTTTCCTCCGTGGGCCTCAACAATATTATAGGTAATGGAAAGGCCCAGACCGATGCCCCCTTCGTTTTGTTTGCTGGAAACAAAGGGGTCAAATATCTTATCGGAAATAGATGGATCGATACCTTTTCCGTTATCCGATACAGAGACAAATACATGGCGATCTTTTTTCTGAAATCCCGTTGTGACTTCTATTATGCCGTGAGCAGCATCGATGGCCTGAATAGCATTTACCATGATGTTTATTATGCTTTGCTCTATACTGTTAAGGTCTCCTTCAATTAGAGGAATATTATTCCCGAGGTCAACTTTTAATGCGATATCCGTTGTTCTGACGGTCATCCGGATGAGTCGGACGGAATTTTCAACAGCATCATTGATCCTTATGGGGCGCCGGTCGATAATACTCGACTGTCTGGCGAAATCTTTCAAATTACCAACCGTTTTGGCCACCCGGTTAGCAGCTAGATCCATGTCGGACAGGAGCTGAGGCAAGTTATTTTCCAGAAATTCATAGGTTAGGCCGCCATATTTCATTCCCGGTGAGCGTTCTGCCTGTTTCTTTAAATCGGGAAGCACGTCACGCCAGATTTTCTGGAGGAGGGGTATATCAAAAATTATTTTATTGACCGGGTTATTTATCTCATGAGCGACACCGGCTACCAGGGTTCCCATGGTTTCCATTTTCTGGGCATGGCGAAGCTGCGCTTCAAGCTGCTTTTTTTCATCCTCGGCACGTTTCCGTTCGGTAATATCCTGTACGATGCCGGCCAATTTCAGTGGATTACCACGGATGTCACGTTCAACTTCACCCTGGGTGTGATGAACCCTTACCTCGCCGTCTGTCCGTATGATTCTGTGTTCTGATTCGTAGGATTTTATACCGTCAAGAGCAGCCTGAATATTCTGTTGTACATTTTCAAGATCGTCAGGATGTACAGTATTAATATAGGTGTTGAGAGTAACATCAATTTCTTTCGATTCAACGCCAAACAGACGGAACGTTTCGTCTGACCAGAGAACTTCATCGGTGATGATGTTCCATGACCAGCTTCCGAGATGTGCCATTTCCTGAGCCATTGAGAGGTTCTTCATCGTTTCCTTTAACGCGTGTTCGGCTATCTTCAGGTCCGTGATATCCCGTCCGACCGATTGAAATTCAATAAGATGATTTTGATCATCGAATATGGCGCGATTGATCCACTGCTGCCATCTTGTCTCCCCTGTACCGCCTATTACCTGATGTTCATGTTTCACTTCTTTTATGTCCAAATTAAGTAAGGTGTTGTGTTCTTCTGCTACCCCTTTTCGATATTCCTCGGGAATAAGTGGCATGAAACTTGTTCCAATCAGATCTTCTTGTTTCTTATTAAAACAACGACAGTATTCCTCATTCACAAAGGTAAGTTTCCAGTCAGATGTATATCGACAAATCAGATCTGTTTGAGCTTGCACAACGGCGCGGTATTTTTCTTCGCTCTCACGCAATGCTCCTTCAGCATATTTACGGTCGGTAATATCCTCTCCCTGGGCAAGTGTGGCGAGTACTGTCTGTCCGTCTTCGGCATATGTGTTATATGAATTCCATAGAACCGTTCGAATAGTACCATCCTTATGTTGGATAGGGATCTCCTCAGCTTCCCAATCCCCCTCTCCCATTGATGCCTTTTTAGCTTTTTGAAGAGAATCGGAACGGGTGTCATCGGGGAAGAGAACGTCCATAGACTGCCCGATCATTTCAGCTTCAGTCCAATCGCTCATCTTTTCGAAGGACCGATTAACTATTGTTACCGTTCGTTCGGGATTCCAGACCACTATTGGTGCAGTAGCGGATCGTATCAAATTGTCCAGGTAGTTGGTAGTTTCTTTCAGCTCTTTTGTCTGTTTCTTAACCTCACGTTCCAGGGAATAGGACCACCGGTATGCGGAAATTGAGAGAAAAGAGCCGGTAGATATGAGGATGATAAGAACAAAACTGAATCCATAGATTACCTCTCGAGCCGCACTCCGGATAATTCGATCCACTTCGCTGACAGGAGCAGCGACTGACACAGACCATATCTGATCAATGATGTGAACCGGCGAATACGCTATCAGTTTTTCTAGTCGACCTGTCTTTCCTCTATGCCAGCCCGAGACATAACGACCGATACCTTCATTATCTGCTAACACATTCCTCTGGATTAGATTTATGGATTCGAATGTAAGTTCAGGACTTTTTTCTGTGCGGACCGTGAAAGCATCTTTTCCTACAAACTCTTTTTCATGGTGGGCGACAAAATAACCTTCGTGATTCATCAACCATGCATACCCGGTCTCCCCCGATACGATAGGTGCAATAAAGACCCGGGAAATATCATCAAGATCAAATGAGGTAATCAGAGCTCCTTTGAACGTACTTTTGTCGTTTTTTTTCTCATCGGTTAGATAAATCGGAACGGACATTCTGATTCGCCGCTGATCCTGTTCATTGATTATGATTCCGGAAATAGAAACGCCCCTTGCTCGCTTCGTATGTTGAAAAAAGGCGTCATGACTGTAGTTTTTATTTATGAGTTTCTGCCGCCAGGTGTCAGAAGGATAAATAAAACGCAAAATGCCATTTTTATCGATATATCGAATCGATGTCCGTGGGAGAAAGCCTTCATACATATGTTTCAAATGTTCGATGCCGTCGGGAGTCATGTTCTGAATCGAGGGTAACTTGGTTGTTGAAGAAAGAGAGGTGCTGACCTCTGTGAAATATGTTTCAATACTATTGGCTGTCGATCGGGCCAGAATCAGCTGTTGCTGGTTAAATTGATCAAGTGCGGTAAGCCTGCTTTCATGAAAGGCTCGTCTCCCGAGAAACACAGTTATGGCAACGGCGAGGATAGTAGCGGTTATAATAATCCCCGTCAGCCACCATGACGGCTTCCTGGAGCCTTTATAAAGATGAAAGCCCTGTATTATTTGTAAAATATGATTGAATCTGCCCATGTAACACTGTATCCATAGTATGAATTATGCGGTTTGACTGCGTTGTTCCGTTCTTTCAAATAAAATAAGGACCAGTTAGATATTGCTGCTTCCGTTGATCGGTGGAAAGGGAAAAGACTCGTTCATAGATGGGTTCATAATCAATGTTTTCATTGAGTGATGGTCTTTATTACTTTTTATTCTACCTTTTTAAGCAGCCTTTTGGCTATCAAAATATTATATACTCTTTTGCGGCTTTGCCGCATGAGGCATATCCGTAAGGACTTGTTCTTTATGAACGTTTTCGGCATTTCCGGGATGTCGTTTACGGGTACCCGGGGGATCGGAAATCTTTGTCGTGTTTTTTGTTGTTTAGGTTCTCTCCGGAATGGTATCAAAAAATACTTTCACGTCATCGATTGTATGGGTAATGGGTATGTCCGGCAGCGAGGCAAGTATTGTTTTACCATATGAACTCTTTACCACGCGCGTGTCGAGTATGGCAACCACGCCATATTCGTTGTGCCCTCTGATGAGCCTGCCGAAACCCTGCCGTACTGTTATAATGGCTGACGGAAGGGCAAGATCTTGAAACCATCGGGTTCCCAATCTGTTGCATCGTTCCTGATAGACCGGATCGCCCGGTGGACTGAAGGGGAGCCTTCCGATAATCACCAGGCTGAGATCATCTCCCTTTATGTCGATACCCTGCCAGAAAGTAGCCGTGGCTAACAGTACGGAATGAGGAGTATCCTTGAACCATTGAATGAGTTGTGCCGGTGGCATATCACCCTGTGATTTGAAAGGATAGGGCAGGGTGATGTTTTCAGCAGCAAATTGAAGATGCCGGTAAGAAGTCAATAAAACCAGAGCCCGGCCGTGAGATGCATTGATGAGATCCTCCATAATATCAAGGCTCTCATGGAGAAATACTTCATCGTTGCCTCTATCCGGTCGCGGCAGCTGTGTGTCAACATACAGAAGCGACTTTGTTTTGTAATCGAACGGTGATCCGATAACTTTTTCTTCAAAATCTTCAATACCGAGACGCTTCTTTATAAAAGTAAAATTTCCTCCTGATGTCAGGGTGGCCGATGTCATGATCGTGCTTTCGTAGAAGTCAGTCAGTGTTTTGAATGCATTCTGAGATTCAACGAGACTGCTTTTAAACTCAAGGTCGTTGCCGTTGGCCGATATGTAAAAGACCCGGGCTGTGTCATCATGTGCGATAAAATCGTCTATGTCGGTTTCAAATGACTGTAAGTACCTGATGGTTGTTTCTATCCTGTCCTTTGTTTCCTCATCGACTGTCGATTCATGGTGCTTTTCCAGTGTTGAAACAGTTGTCCCCAGGGCAAGTTTATCTTTGAAGTATCTTAGTTTTTCTATGAAATGAGAAGGAATCGGAGAGATCGTCCGTAAGCGCACGCCGTCTGTTTTGAAGAAAGATTCCACTTCTGGAAAAAGATGGTCGACAACGATCTTCAGCCCTTTCAGCCGGTAGAGGAGCCATGCCGTTCGAGAATAGCTCAGATGACTGCCGAAAACCGTGGAAATGACTTCGTCAATATCGGAAGCTTCATCGATGATCAGCTGCTTGTGAAAGGGGAGGTTGTTAAAATCTGAAAGAAGGTCATAAATAAGGAGGTGGTGATTGACAACCAGAATATCCTTTTTGTTGAGCTGACGGTAGTGCCGATAGTAGAAGCACCTACTGTGGAAGGGGCACATCCTGCCGTTGCAATCCTGCGAATCGCTACAGACCTCAGACCAGAATCCGGGGATAAACGGGAGTTCGCTTTTTTCGCCGGTCGTGGTTTTTCTCATCCATGTGAGGAATCTTTTATAGCCTTTGCCCGTGCCTGCAAATTCTTTTTCCCTTTTTAAGCAGAGGTAGTTATTCCTGCCTTTCAGAATATCAAAGGAGAACTTTTGCGGGAGCGCCTTGTGCAGAAACACAAGGTCCTTGGTGACCAGTTGATCCTGAAGGGCCAGGGAAGACGTTGATACAATTGTCTTTTCCCCGGAGAGTATCGCCGGGATAAGATAGGCAAACGATTTTCCGACCCCCGTCCCGGCCTCTATGAGCAGCTTCTGCTTTTCCGTGAGACAGTGCAGGATTTCCTGTGCCATTTCCCGCTGTTCCGGCCGGTCTTCATAATCGGGCAGACTCTTTTTCAGTAAATCGAAGATTGATGATAATTCTTTCAAATGGTTATCCTGTCTTTTGCAAAAGCTGTCGGGTTACCCCATCCTTAGAGATTTACGCGCCTTCATGTTGAAGTGAAGGACAAAACGTTTCACCCATTCGCAGTAGCTTCTCTGTGTGCGAATCGAATAGTGTCACCGCCGCATCACATCGCGCATATCATCAAGAATCTTACTTGACATAGAGTTTTCTATTTTACCGTATTTTTCATGCTTAGAAAGGATATACTATATTGAATATTGCAAGCAAGCAAAATTGCCCTTGGAAATGGCAACCGAAAAATGACCCATCGTGGCAACCCAAATTTGACCCGCCCC
>CAZGAK010000050.1:0-2298 GCA_964523565.1 uncultured Syntrophaceae bacterium
AAATTTTCGCCTTCCTTGAACTTGAACAAAATTGAACATTCTGCAAAGGTCTCATGGCCATCTTTTTAAACAAAAAAGGGGTGGCTGTTTATCGTCGATAAACGCCACCCCTGTCACCGATTGTCGCAGGTAAAATTTAAACAACACCCTGGGCCAGCATGGCTTTTGCCACCTTGGTGAAACCGGCTATGTTTGCACCCATCACATAGTTGCCGCGGTCACCATATTCTTCCGAAGCAGCCATACATGCGCTGTGGATACTTTTCATGATCTTGCCAAGATAGCTGTCCACTTCCTCCCGCGTCCAGCTCAGGCGCATGCTGTTCTGTGTCATCTCCAGACCGGAGACCGAAACACCACCTGCATTGGCCGCCTTGCCCGGTCCATACAGAATTTTTGCGTCCAGGAATATTTCAACACCTTCAGGTGTTGTCGGCATATTTGCCCCCTCGGCCACTAACTGAATGCCATTGTTCACCAGGTTCTGTGCATCTTTATCGTTAACCTCGTTCTGCGTTGCGGACGGGAACGCGCAATCAGCCTTATGATTCCACAGAGGATTATACTCAAGGTGCGGATCAACAGGCGTATACACTGCCTCAGGATATTTTTCAGCATATTCCTTGATACGACCCCGTGCTACATTCTTCAAGTACATGACATAGTCAAGCTTCTCGCGGTTGATGCCGCTTTCGTCGTAGATATAGCCTGAAGAGTCGGAAAGTGTTACAACTTTGCCGCCCAGTTCGATAAGTTTCTCTACTGTATACTGGGCAACGTTTCCCGAACCTGATACGAGGCATGTCTTTCCTTCCATGCTGTCATTTCTTGTGGCAAGCATCTCGGAAGCAAAATAGACACAGCCATAACCGGTTGCCTCGGGACGAATAAGACTTCCGCCCCATTCGAGACCTTTTCCGGTCAACACTCCTGTGAACTCATTTCGCAGCTTTTTGTACATACCGAACAGATATCCAATCTCACGAGCACCGACACCGATATCACCTGCAGGAACATCCGTATCCGCGCCGATGTGTCTGAACATCTCTGACATGAAACTATGACAGAACCGCATAACCTCAATATCTGATTTTCCCTTCGGGTCAAAATTTGAACCGCCTTTTGAACCGCCCATAGGAAGTGTCGTCAAAGCGTTTTTGAAAACCTGTTCGAAACCCAGAAATTTGAGGATACTCAGATTAACTGAAGGATGAAAGCGGAATCCTCCCTTATAAGGTCCGATGGCACTGTTCATTTGAAGTCGATAGCCTCTGTTAACCTGAACTTCACCCTTGTCATCAACCCAGGGTACTCTAAAAATCACAATACGCTCCGGTTCTATCATACGCTCGGGTATCTTAGCCTTGCGATATTCGGGATGTTTGTCCAATACCGGTTTAACCGATTCGGCAACCTCACTGACAGCCTGTAAAAATTCAACTTCACCCGGGTTACAGTATTCACACATTTGAATAAAATCTTTCATACGCTCTACTCCTTTTCCTTGTTTTATATTTTAGATATACTCTGTACTGCCTCGTGCTATTGCTTTTTTCTAAGCAATTCATAAAAATTAATGAGATTTCCATAATCCATCACCGTGGACATGGCGTGATTTTCTATCTCAATATTCATCTCCTGGACACATGCTACAGGATTCAACCCCCCGATGAGAATTATTCCTATCTTGTTGACATCTACAGGTATCTGGCAGATCGGTTCGCTCATTTCCCCAATGGAGAGAACGCCTTTTATTCCGGCCTTTTCGAGATTCGATACGAGTTTCTCAACGATGCTGCGGCTGGTTGCCGGTATTTCCCTGAAGTTCGCAAGGATTTTCCCCTCACCCTCTTCAGCGGCCTGCCGCACCGACGTCATCTTCCCCCGGATAAAAGCCTCCGAAGGATCAAGAGAAGATCCCGAATAATAAATGAGCTCCACGAAGCGAAGGGGCGTTTCTTTTCTTATTTGCAGAATACCGCCGAACTTGGAATCCATGGGGATACCATGTTTCAATAGAACACCGTTGATTGCGACACTGCAGACAGTGGCAAAGCCTACCTTGCCTTCCGGAATAAATATTTCACCAAGTTTTTTGCCTTCTTCGGCAGATGATACGAGATCGCTGGAGCAAATACCCGCATCAAAAGCAGGAGCCATTGCATCCAGGGCATCCTTAAAACATTCTTTTGGTATAAAAGATATATTGACAGGAAGAAGGCCCTTCTTCTTTTTCGGATCAAATGTTGTTCTGAATGCGAGGTTTTCTATCCTGGAGATGGCAAGACCTACTTTATC
>CAZGAK010000050.1:2398-17455 GCA_964523565.1 uncultured Syntrophaceae bacterium
GCAAAATTTGACAGATGCTTCAAAATTTATAGAAAACGAGTAGATTACATGGTATAGGTACAAAAAGATTTACATAATAGTGAGGTTACCATGAAAAGAATCTTTTCCTTTACAGGAGCGAGAAAGATAGTTTTTGGCAGTGGAGCAGTTGAACAGTTGTTAGAACATGTACATGAATTAAAGGGAAGCAAACCGCTTGTCGTCTTGGACAGGAATCTCTCTTTGTCCGGTTTTAAAGAGAGGGTATCGGATCTTTTCGAAAGTGGTGGAATGGATTATATCCTTTTTGACAGGGTCGAAGGAGAGCCTCCCCTGGAGCTGGCCGATGAAGGTGCTAAAATAGCCCTGAAGGAGAGATGTGACCTGGTTGTGGGAATCGGTGGCGGAAGCACCATGGATGTGGCGAAAGCTGTGGCAGTTATTGCAGCGAACAAGGGACGGGCGAAGGACTATCTGGGCTTGAATAAGGTGCCGGGTCCCGGTCTTCCAAAGATCATGGTGCCGACAACCGCCGGTACGGGAAGTGAAGTTACCTTTACTTCTGTCTTTATCAGGAAAAAACTAAAAAAGAAGGAAGGTATGAACAGCCCGTGGTTGTATCCTGAACTGGCCCTTCTTGATCCGGTATTAACGCTGAGTGTTCCCTCGAATGTCACGGCAGCTACCGGTATCGATGCCCTCTGTCATGCCATTGAGTCATATACCTCGATCAATTCCAGTCCAATGAGTGAACTGGTTTCTCTTGAGGCAATCAGGCTGATTTCATCGGATCTCAGAACATGCGTTCATGACGGAAGCAACTTGAGGGCAAGGGAGAATGTGCTCCTGGGGAGTCTTTATGCGGGGTTGGGACTCGCGAATGCCGGGGTTACGGCTGTTCACTCTCTTTCATATCCCCTTGGCGGCAAGTATGGGATATCACATGGTGTGGCGAACACCGTTTTACTGCCATATGTTATGAGATTTAATCTTCCGGGTGCGGTTGAGAAATTTGCAGTTGTAGCTGAAACCATGGGGGAGTTTGTAGATGATCTTTCCCTCCGTGAGGCGGCTAATCTGGCGGTGGAGGCGGTTGAGGAATTAATAGAAGATTGTGATATGGATATTTCATTGGAAGAGTTGGGTGTCGGAGAGGAAGACTTTCCTGAACTTGCAAAAGTTGCAATGACCGTGGCAAGACCGCTTGAAAACAATCCCCGTAAAGTGACTGTGGAGGACGCAATAGAGATATACGAAGAAGCGTATTGAATCTCTAATGCCAAATGATAAAGGAGTAGAGCCTGTTCTCCGAACAGGCTCTATATCGGGCCGATGGGGACATCGGCCCCTGTTGCAGAAATAACGTATATGAAATTTTTATAAATCTGGAGGCAAGAAGATGGCGGGTGCTGAGCTTATAGGCAAGGAAGAAAAGAAGGAAGTGATGGATATCCTGGAAACAGGTGTCTTCATGCGGTATGGATTTGACGAGGAGAGAAAGGGTATTTTCAAGGTAAGGGAATTCGAAGATGCCTTCGCAAGTTACCTGGGTGCCGGATATGCTCTGGGTGTAACATCCGGATCGGCAGCGCTGAAAGTCGCGCTGACGGCTATGGACGTAGGTCCCGGGGATGAAGTGATCGTTCCTGCCTTTGACTTTATAGCTACCTATGAAGCAGTTCTGGAAGTTGGCGCCATTCCGGTTATGGCTGATATTGATGATTCACTGAATATTGACCCCGATAAGATAGAAGACAGGATAACCCCTTACACAAAGGCGATTATTCCGGTGCACATGTGTGGAGCGCCGGCTCGAATAGATGAAATCGTTGAGGTTTCAAAAAAGCATAACATTCTTGTCCTTGAGGATAACGCCCAGAGCTGCGGCGGTAGTTATAAAGGCAAAAAATTAGGAACCTTCGGGGATATGGGAATATTGAGTTTTGATTATTACAAGACAATAACCACCGGTGAAGGGGGTATGGTCATAACGAATAACCAGGATCTGTACAATCGTTCAGACTGGTACCATGACCACGGACACGATCATAACCCTAATGTCAGCAGAGCCCTTGAGGGGAGGACCATACTCGGTTTTAATTATCGCATGACTGAATTTCAGGGTGCCGTTGGACTTGCCCAGTTAAGGAAGCTTGACTATATTATAAGTGAACAGAGAAAGAATAAGGCAGTTATTAAGGATGCCCTCGGCAATATAAGCGGGATCGGATTCAGATATATTCCCGACCCGGAGGGAGATACGGCTACGTTCCTCGGTTTTAATCTTTCGAGGGAAACTGTTACAAAGGAATTTCAAGAGGCCCTGCAGAAGGAAGGGGTCGACACAATACTGTTCAAGGAAAATGCCTGGCATTATGTCCCCAGGTGGGAGCATTTGATTGCCCGGTCTACGGCAAATTCAAAACAGTATCCCTTTACCAACCCCATGTATAAAGGACAGGTTGAGTATAAAGTAGAAGATATTCCAAATGCGGAAGATCTCATGGGGAGGACCCTTTTCATGATCATTCCGGTCAGGATGCCGGAAGAAAAGTTGGAAGGTATATTGAGCGGGATTGAAAAGGCGTCGAAGGCATTGTAAAACAAATTTGAATTTTGAATTATTAATGCTGAGTTAAGGAATCCTGTCATTTTTTAATTAAAAATTCAAAATTCAAAATTACCGGGTTTAGAGGTGTCTCATGCCGAAAGTAGTTTGCATAATCCCGGCCAGGTATCAATCTTCGAGATTTGAAGGGAAGCCCCTGGCGGACATATGCGGCAAGCCTATGATACAACATGTATATGAAGGAGCATTAAGCTCGGGCTTTGTATCATATGTCGCTGTGGCCACGGATGATGAGAGGATCTTTGCAAAGGTAAAAGAATTTGGAGGAAATGCCGTCATGACATCGACCCGCCACCGGTCGGGCACGGACAGGATCGCAGAAGCAGCGGGAAACCTTGATCTTGATGATTCGGACATCGTTGTAAACATTCAGGGAGATCAGCCCATCTTCGTTCCCTCACAGATAGACGAAGTGGCAAGGCCGCTTCTGGATGATCCATCTTTAAATTTCTGCACACTCATATACAAGATAAAAAGGGAAGAAGAAATATATCATCCCAATGCGGTGAAGGTTGTATTCGATAAGGATCATTTTGCTCTTTATTTCTCTCGTGCAACAATCCCTTGTGAGCGTGATAAAAAAGGTGAAGTTTCCTATTATAAACACCACGGCATTTACTCGTACAGGAAATCCTTTTTAATGACTTTTACTCAGTTGGAAGAAGGATATCTGGAAAAAATAGAGGCTCTTGAACAGTTAAGGGCATTGGAACATGGTTACAGGATCAAGGTTGTCGAAACCCTCCACGACTCCGTTGAAGTAGATACACCGGAGGAACTTGAAAGGGTGAAGAAAATAATGACGGAGGGGTAAAGAGTTTTTAATAAAGGTGGTTTATCTAAGGGATACGGTTTGATCAGAAGCGATTCCGTACAGATATAATTTTGAAATTTTGCAAATACGTAGTTCCATTCATAAAGGCGTAAAAGCCTCCGTGTATGGCTACTTCAATTTCCGGGTGAAGATGAGGGAGGAAGAAAGATGGTGAAAAAAGATAAGGAATATGTGCTGAAGCAGGTAAAGGAGCAAAATGTAAAGTTTATTCGTCTCTGGTTTACGGATGTCTTGGGGTTTTTGAAGAGCTTTTCAATTTTACCGGCAGAATTGGAGGACGCTTTTGACGAAGGTATGGGTTTCGATGGCTCGTCCATCGAAGGATTTGCCAGGATTGAAGAAAGCGATGTGATTGCCAAGCCCGATCCCAATACCTTTGTTATCCTTCCCTGGCGAGTCAGTGATGGCACGAACGTTGCCCGCATGTTTTGTGACATTCTGAACCCCGACGGTTCTCCATATGAGGGTGATCCTCGATATGTCCTCAAGCGAAACCTGAAAAAAGCAGCCGACATGGGATATACCTTATATGTTGGCCCTGAGCTTGAATACTTCTATTTCAAGAGCTCCGAAGGTAAACCTCAAACCCTGGATCACGGCGGATATTTCGATCTGACTCCTTTGGATGCAGGCAGCGATCTAAGGCGGGACACGATCATGACATTAGAGAATATGGGAATTCAGGTAGAATACAGTCATCATGAGGTGGCTCCAAGCCAGCACGAGATTGATCTGAAATACACTGAAGCGCTCAACATGGCGGACGCGGCCATGACATATCGTCTTACCGTCAAGGAAGTGGCAATGCAGCACGGGGTCTATGCCACCTTCATGCCAAAACCGATCTTCGGAATAAATGGCAGCGGAATGCATGTGCACCAGTCCCTTTTCAAAGGAAGCGATAATGCCTTCTTTGACGCAAATGATGAGTATTATCTGTCTGGTGTAGGTAAGAGCTATATTGCGGGACTCCTGAGGCATTCCCGAGAGATATCACTTATTGTTGCTCAGTGGGTAAACTCATACAAGAGGCTTGTGCCCGGATATGAAGCACCCGTTTACATATCATGGGCAACAAGAAACCGGTCAACACTTGTACGGGTTCCAATGTACAAACCGGGTAAACCAAATGCCACACGGATGGAGTATCGTTGTCCCGACCCTGCCTGTAATCCGTATCTTGCGTTTGCGGTTATGCTGGCGGCCGGCTTGAAGGGTATGGAGGAAGGATATGAACTCCCGGATCCTATTGAGGAAGACATCTATGAGATGACTCCTGATGAACGAAAGGAAAGGGGGATCGAGTCATTACCGGGGAGTTTGGGCCAGGCTGTGCATTGGACTGAAAGAAGCGAGCTCGTTCGGGAGGCATTAGGAGACCATATATTTGAGAAATTTATCGCTAACAAAAAGATAGAATGGGATCAATACCGGATGCACGTAAGTGATTATGAACTGGACAAATATTTGCCGATACTTTGAGTGAATTGACAAATGTGCTCATCGCAGGCATTTCAGTATAGAGGCTTCTTTAAAGACCGATGCTGGGCATATCAGATAACGGCGTACCTCATAATCGTAAGTATGTAATACGTCGAAAAGGCCGAAAGCGAGAATAACAACACAGGTGGTAATGGCTGCGTAAACCATCCTTTTCCGCAGCCTACTTAGAGTCTGTCATTTCATGACAGGCTCTATTTGCTCATATCTTCAATCTCAATTCCCCTGTCGGTTATAGCATTTACATTTTCCAGAACATGTTCAGCAGCCGCTTTATCGATGACGTAAATCATGTTTCCCCCGGTCTTCGCAAATATCTGTCCGTATGATATGGGAATTGAAGGGGTAGGATCATTCAAAAGGGATGCAGCGACCGACTCTGACTTGCGGCTTCCATTGGCGAGAAGAACAACGGTTTTCGCCTGATAGACAAGCTCAGCCCCCATGGAAATAGCATACCAGGGGCTTTCTTCCCTGCTTGTAAAATGGCCATCCCCAACAGCGTTCTCTACGGTGTTGTCATCAAGTTTGACGAGAAGCATTTCATTCTTTTCAAAGGGTATCCCCGATTCATGAAAGGCAACATGGCCCCTTCCGCCAACACCCACGACATGCAGGTCGATACCACCTTTTTGCCTGATCTTGTCACCATAAGCATCCAGTATTTCGCTTCGAATCCAGCGGAGGTATTCGGACCGAGCATCCTTCTTTATAACAATTGCCTTCCCTTTATCAACGCCCTGTTCCTGCCAGTCGCCGGGATGAGCCTTCAGCTCCGCGTCGAGTTTTTCCTGGTCAATCAACGTGCCCCAGGGAACAGTTGCTTCCTTAAATTTTTTCTGAATTAATCCAAAGAACTCCTGAATCATGAAAAAGCTGTAGCTTTCCGGATGAAGAGCTCTTTGCTGAGCGTTTTCACCGGGTAGACCAATATATTCATCAAGATTGAAACTTTCGATCTTCGAGGAGTCAAACTCGCCCCCATTGGCGGCTGTGGCTAAATGTTTGTAAAGGCCGATCGGTGTGTTGCCGGTTGCTAAACCAAGGATGAATTTGTCCTTCGTGTCCAGAGTTTTTTTAATGTTGTCGATAACAATTTTAGCGGCAACTTCACTCATCTGATCAAAATCGCTGGTTATGATAACTTTAAAAGGCATTAATCTACTCCTCCTTTATCTCTGTTTCTTGTTTCCTTTGAAGTATCACATCAAAGTGGTAAATCAAAAAACCTTAACCTTGAAACTTGAAACTTGAAACCGTCTTGTATTACCCCAGTTTTTCCTTAACGACGTCGGCAACCTGTTTACAGTACTTTTCCACTTTTTCACCGGTCGGTCCTTCTACCATGACACGACACATGTTCTGGGTTCCTGAGTATCTAACGAGAACCCTCCCTTTGTCACCCAGTTCTTTTTCTACGGCCTCAATGGCCCTGGCAAGTTCCGGTACCGTTGATATTTCCGGTTTTGACTTTACATTAATATTTATGAGTTTTTGAGGGAATACCGTCATGATTTTGGCCAGTTCAGACAGGGACTTCTGTTCCTTCATCATTGCTGCCATTACCTGGAGTGCTGTAATAATGCCATCCCCTGTGGTGTGGTGCTGCAGATAGATCACATGTCCCGAATCTTCGCCGCCGATGGCGACCCCCCTGGCCCTCATTTCTTCGAGGACGTATCGGTCTCCGACCTGAGTGACTGCCTGATCAATTCCGAGTTCTTTCAGAGCTACACCGAGACCAATATTACTCATGACGGTGCAGACGACCAGATTATTGGTGAGGGTACCTGCTTCCTTCATGACCTTGGCACAAATGGCTATAATTTGATCTCCCGTCAGCACTCCACCTTTTTCGTCAACGGCGATCAGGCGATCGCCATCACCGTCAAAGGCAAAACCGACGGCAGCCTTTTGTTTTACAACTTCTTCGGCAAGCGTCTCCGGATGCTGAGATCCGCACTTATCATTAATGTTATGCCCATTTGGTTCGGCAAAAATAGAAGTCACATCAGCTCCTAATTCAAAAAATGTTTCAGGCGCCACACGATAGGTAGCCCCGTGTGAGCAATCCAGCACGACTTTTGTTCCTTCCAGTGTATACTCCTTGGGAAAAGTATTTTTCAAAAAGACAATATACCGTCCTTTGGCATCATCGATACGATATGCTTTGCCCAGTTCATTGGGTGAGGGATGAAGTTTATGCATATTATTTGAAAAGATCAGATTTTCAATCTCAAGTTCTTTTTCATCGGGTAATTTGTAGCCGTCATTCGAGAATATCTTGATGCCGTTATCCTGAAAGGGATTGTGAGAGGCGGATATGACGATACCTGCATCAGCCCTCATGCTTGAAGTCAAAAAGGCGATTCCCGGTGTCGGCATGGGACCTACCAGTATCGCATTAACTCCCATGGAACAGATACCGGACACGAGGGCGTTTTCAATCATATAACCGGAAATTCGTGTATCTTTTCCAATGATAATTCTGGGAGTATGTCCCGCTCTCTTAAAGAGATGAGCCGTGGCCCTCCCTATGTTTAATGCCATTTCCGATGTCATCGGGTATTCATTAGCTACACCCCTTACTCCATCGGTGCCGAATAACTCGCCCATTTCATTTCTCCTTTTTGGTTTGGTGTAATAAAGTATTGAATTCCTATTGTTTTGTAAAATTTTTATACAAGTTGCAGTATTTATATCATTCCAGTAGAATTTGCAATAAAAAAACAGATTTGACTATAATACTAAAATACTATAGCATTACAAAATTAAACCTGCCAACACTTAAAATGTAAGTGAATACAGTTGGTTATAAAGAAAAGCTGCTCATAGAATCCCTTCCGGGTGAGGGAATTGATGTAGTTGCGGCTGAGATAATGAGAACTTTGAAGGGCAGTTCAAATAACGTAAAATGATATCAATTATTGACTACAAGGCTGGAAACCTGACTTCGGTGGAGAGGGCATTAAAGCACCTTGGTGTGCCTTGCAGGATTACCGAAAAGCCCCGGGAAATCGCATCATCAGATAGGGTAATATTTCCTGGTGTCGGTGCAGCGGGCAAGGCCATGGAAGTAATAAGATCCCTGAATCTTGACAAGGTAATCCATGATGTCATAGCTCGGAAGATACCATTTCTTGGAATATGTCTGGGTGCGCAGATTATCCTGGATGGAAGTGAAGAGGATAACGCCACGTGCCTGAAAATAATACCCGGTGTTTCCAGGAGATTTCCGGATGTAGGTGTTAAAGTTCCCCACATGGGGTGGAACAATATATCCATCGGGCGCAGTCACCCCATATTCAAAGACATCAATCCAGAGGCGCAGTTTTACTTTGTGCATTCCTATTATCCTGAACCTGAAAACCATGAAAACATTATAGCAACGACGCATTATGGAATCACATTCGCTTCTGTTATCGGCGGGGAAAACGTTATTGCCACGCAGTTTCACCTGGAAAAGAGTGGAAGGAATGGTTTGCAGATATTAAAAAACTTCAGTGAGTGGGACGGTAAGGTAGAATAATGCTAAGCAAAAGAATCATCATCTGTCTGGATGTCAGAGAGGGCAAGACTACCAAGGGTATCAAGTTTAAGGGAAATATTGATATCGGTGATCCTGTAGTCATGGCTCGCGAATATTATGAGCAAGGTGTAGATGAACTTGTCTTTTATGATATTACTGCGTCATCTGATAAACGGGATATTATTATCGATGTCGTGGGTAATGTCGCAAAAAACATATTCATTCCATTTTCCGTGGGGGGCGGCATACGGACACTGGATGACATGTATAAGGTTCTGAATGCTGGTGCAGAAAAGATCAGCGTCAATACTGCTGCAGTCCTGAACCCGGAACTTATTTCACAGGGCGCCAGGGTCTTTGGCAGTCAGTGCATTGTTCTGGGAATGGATGCAAAAAGAATCAAAAGAAGCGATAGTATTCCTTCCGGATATGAAGTCTGGATAAATGGTGGCAGGACACCAATGGGTATAGACGCCGTAGAATGGGCGAAAAAGGCCCAGGATCTGGGAGCCGGTGAAATATGCCTCAATTCCATTGATGCAGATGGCTCGAATGAGGGATATGAATTAACCCTGACATCCCTGATATCCGAAGCCGTGACCATACCTGTCATCGCATCAGGCGGCGCCGGTACACCGGAGCATCTCAGGGATGTATTTGTTAAATGTGATGCAGATGCGGCATTAATCGCTTCTATGGTTCATTATGGTCACTATACGGTAGGTCAGATAAAAGCCTCTCTCGCAAAGGAAGGCATTCCGGTCCGTGAATTTATCTGATGAATACTACTCATCTATTAATGACTATCCTGCCAGAGCAGGTCCTACGTATGTACTACACTTTATCGTCACATCATTGTTGACACTCAAAAGTCAATACCCTATACTCCTTTCACAAAAAAATGAGGTCTTATCAATTCAATTAACTCTTCGCAATCAGAAGAGATTGTTATCCTATACGCCTGAGGTGGACCCATTGCAATAACTAAACCCGTAGTTATGCAAAGATCTCGCATCAATGATGATCGAAGGGAATTAAAAATAATCTTATGCATTATAAAAGGCTGTATTTATTAGATTAATATAGCCTGTCGCGATGACTCCGGCCATGAAATACTAAAGCCTTGCCCCGTTGTGACTTTTTGCGATGCTATCATAAACAAACAGGGGAAGTATTGTTGATGAAACTGATGAATGAATTCTATGAGATATTGAATGATCCGTATGCCTATGGCAGAAGATACAAGGAGAAAAGAAAGAGGAAAATAATAGGATACTTCTGTTCCTATACTCCTGAGGAAATCGTATTCGCGGCAGGCGCCCACCCTATGAGGCTGTTCGGCACGAGAGGCGACATCGCCCTGGCAGATGCCCATTTGCAGTCTTACTCCTGCTCTCTTGTCAGAGGTGCCCTTGAAGAGGCCCTTGCCGGAAGGCTGGATTTTCTTGACGGGACGGTCTTTCCTCATACATGCGATTCCATCCAGAGACTCTCTGATGTGTGGCGTCTTAACACTGATTTTGGATTCTTTGCCGATGTGGTTCTACCCGTTAAGCTGGATACGGATAGTGCGAAGCAGTATATGATAGATGTACTGAAAAAGTTCAGGAGAGACCTTGAAAAAGGGCTGGATGTCTCAATAACGGATGATAATCTGAAAGAGGCCATTGAAAAGTACAACAGGATAAGAAAATATCTGAAGACCATTTATGAACTACGGTCCAAGGACCCTGGTATTGTAACAGGTCGGGACACATATGCCATCGTCAGGGCAGCCATGATAATGGACAGGGATTATCTTCTGAAAAAACTACCCGGGGTGATAGAGGAACTAAAACGTAAAGAGCCATCCTCCGGCATGCAGAAGAAACGGGTGATCCTGGTCGGCAGTATCTGTGATCATCCTGATATATACAGGATTCTTGAAGATGTGGATGGTGTCGTTGTATGGGATGATCTGTGTACCGGCTCACGGTATTTCGAAGGGGTGACAGATACGGATGGTGATCCGATAAACTCTCTTGCAAAGAGATATGCGGAGAGGCTGATATGCCCGGCAAAACATATCTCCCTGACTGCCAGAGGTGATCAGATTGTGAATCTCGTTAAGGAGAATGATGCTCAGGGAGTTGTATTTTTGCTGCTAAAGTTCTGTGAACCCCATGCCTTTGATTACCCTTATATGAAGGAGTATCTCGACAGGGAAAACATACCCAGTCTGCTTCTCGAAATGGAAGATCAGCTACCTGCTGAGGGACAGTTACTCACAAGGTTTGAAACCTTCATCCATATGCTGTAAGGTGCAAGAATGACAAAATTTATCAAGAAGATAGCCACCATCTGCTTAATCAAATTCAGGAAATTAGTATATGGTCTCAAGAAAAAAAAGAATATGAGAGAAATCATGACCATTTACTATATGGAGGCCAAAACGGCGGACTTGACCGGCAGAAAAGTGGCCTGGATTACAAGCGGTGGCCCCGTAGAACCTTTAATCGCGATGGATATCATTCCCGTATATCCTGAGAACCATGGAGCAATGATCGGTGCGTCAAAGATGGGCGTAGACCTGTGTGAAAAGGCTGAGGAGATGGGTTACAGCAGGGATCTCTGTTCATATGCCCGGTCAGATATATCCTGCTCCACAGTGAACGGCGGGCCTATCGGGGGGCTGCCGAAGCCGGATATGCTGATATGCTGCAATAATATATGCGGCACTGTGCTGAAGTGGTATGAGATCCAGGCAAGGTACTATAATGTGCCGCTGTTCATCATGGACACCCCTTTCTGTCACACTGAGTACACAGAAGAGGCAAAAAAATATGTAAGGAAGCAGATTGACGAATACATCGCCTTTCTCGAAAACGTATGCGGGAAGAAGCTCGACCATGACAGGATGAAGGAAGTGGGCAGGCTTTCCGTGGAAGGGCAGAGATTATGGCAGCAGGTACTTGACACCGCTGCCCATAGCCCATCACCAATGACGGCCTTTGATGCCTTTTTTCATCTGGCCCTTATTGTGACACTTAGAGGAACTCAGACGGCGGTTGATTACTACAAATATCTTCTGAAGAAAATGAATGCAAAGGTAATACAGGGGATTGGTGCTGTTCCCAACGAACGCTACAGACTTTTATGGGACAATCTGCCTGTCTGGTACAGGCTCAGGTGGCTATCCGAGAAGTTCGCATTCCATGATGCGTGCCTTGTTGCCGACACGTATACTACGGCCTGGTGCGGTTCTCTGAAATATATGGACGAAAATAACTTTCTCGATTCCATGGCGGAAGGTTATACAAGGATATACCTCAATATAGGCATTGACGAGATGGCCCGGACTGTAATCGAAATGATAGATAAGTATAACGTGGACGGCTTCGTTATGCATTCCAACAGGAGCTGCAAGCCTTATTCTCTGGGTCAGTATGATATTCAGAGGATTGTACAGAGAGAAAGGGGAATACCGTGTCTGATAATTGAAGCTGATATGGTGGATGAAAGAAACTTTTCTGAAAGCCAGATCGCTACAAGGATCGATGCCTTTATGGAGATCATCAAGAATTTGTGAATTGGATATCGTGAATCGGTTATCGGGTATTAGATATCGTTGATTGATACACGAACCACGATACACGATCAACGATAAACGATCCACGAAATTGCATTAAGAGGGAATCATTATGTATTTTGCCGGAATAGATATCGGATCCATAACAGCAAAAGCAGCCATACTGGCTAATGGAGAAATAGTTGGCAGCAGGGTGATATTTACCGGCTACAATGCAGAGCTTGCGGGCAAGACGGTGTTCGAAGATCTTTTGGAAGAACTGGGGATGGAAGTATCTTCCATAGCAAGAATAGTGTCAACGGGCTATGGAAGAAACAGTGTCAGGTTTGTGGATAAGGCCATAACCGAGATTATCTGTCATGGCGCTGGTGCCCATTATCTAAGCCCTCAGGTGAGGTCAATTATAGACGTGGGCGGGCAGGACAGCAAGGCTATGGTGATAGACCCGGATGGCAGGGTGAGAGATTTTGCCATGAATGATAAATGTGCGGCTGGTACGGGCAGGTTTCTTGAAGTAATGGCACGAGCCCTGGAAGTGGATCTTGATGCCTTTGGCGATATTTCATTGAAGGCGGACGAAGCGTCGAAGATTAGCAGTATATGTACGGTATTTGCTGAGTCGGAAGTCATCTCGCTCATATCTAAAGGTGAAAAAAGGGATAATATCATAGCAGGTATCCATGAGTCAGTAGCATCCCGCATATCAGCCCTGGCCAGGAGAGTTGGTGTAACCGATCCCGTCATGATGACGGGGGGGGTGGCAAAGAACACAGGGGTGGTTAAGGCCCTTGAAAAAAAGCTCGGAACATCAATTGAAGTGTCAGAATATGCACAGACAAACGGTGCTATAGGAGCAGCCGTTATGGCGATGAGGCTGTAAGTTAAGGTTTCACCGCCTGCAAATTTGCAATTCGTAAACCGTTATCCTGTTTTCGATTTCGGAATTTTACGAGTTATAATCATCTGTTTTGGTATCGCACAACCCTGCGGGCTGTTACATAACGTGACTGGAAATACCTGTTGCTGAAAAGGACGATCGTTACTCCTTTACTTGAAGAGGCGTGTACCATGAGATTTCCCCCGAGGTAAAAGCCCACATGAGTGATATATCCCTGGCCTTTGGTGTCAAAAAAGACCAAATCGCCAAGCTGAAGCTGGTTTTTATAGACAGGGGCTCCCTTCTTTGCCTGATCGCGGCTTACGCGAGGAATCAGGTAGCCGTTTTCATACATGACAAGCTTGGTGAAGCCGGAACAATCAACTCCTCTTCGAGTGTTTCCTCCCCAGACGTAAGACGTACCGATAAATGATTCGATAGAATTTCGAAAAGCATCATAGTTAAGAGCCACTTTTGATGTTTTAATAGATGGCGTTAAATTCGGTGGTTTAACCGCAGGTTTCACTTGTTCTTTCCGCAATATGACTGACTTTCGTTTTTTAGCATCTTTAATCGCATCCTGGACGATCTGTTCCGGTGTCCCAAGTTTCTGATCAACTGAAATAAGCATGAACAGGGCGACTTTTTCAGCTTCGAGGTCTTGACGGGCAGCCTCCGTAAGGCCGTTCATGATCGTAGTAAACGCGTGTTCTGTCCATCTATCCTCCTTGGAGTGGCGGATCATTTCCTGTGCTACATGTGCCGGCACCCCTGCCGTTTTGCATTTTTTGGAGGTAACGGCATAAAGACGGATTTCGTCCGCAGTAAGACTGACAGAAAATGCAAAAAGGGCAAGATCGCTCACTTCTTCTTCCGGTCCGCCCCTGTTTACGGCTTTGGCTGACAAAAATGCCACCTGGATTGCTTTTTCCATGTTAACTTCATCAAATTTTGCTTGTGACAATATCCCGTAAAGGAGGCGACTGTAATCAAAGGAAAAATGTTTGTCCTGAAACTTCTGTTGGGCAAGAGATATCCATTGTCCTTTTTCCCCGGGGGATAAACCCTTATCCTTTTCCACAAGCAGTTTAAAATTGGCAAGGGGATCGGCGGCGGCAGGGATCGCTTTATGGGATGCGCACGAGGCCAGGGAGACCACAACAAATACAATCATTAAAATGATAAAAAATCTTTTCACATATTCTCTCAGGATTTGATCATCTGTATTCAGATAGTTCATTATTTCCTCTCATCATTATCAATGCTGTAATAATAACAGAATCATCGATTAATTTAAAATTAAAAATGTAAAATGAGAAATAACTTTAGACTAACATAATCTCGCAATGCTTTTTCCTTGACACAAAATCTCCCGTATATTAGTAATTTTGTATCAGTAACCCACCGCTAAGGAGGAATTAATATGACAACATTAAATGAAGAAAAAAAGGAATGTACCATATGTGGTACCTCAAGCATTCATATGGAGATTATCTCGACAAAAGCCCTCGGATCATCCGATTTAGATGCAAGACCCCCGGAACCTGAAAGGTCTTCCATCGATTACTGGATTCAGAGATGTCCAGCCTGCGGTTACTGTGCTCCGGATATTTCTAAAGGGGATAAGGAAATGTCAAATATTATCTTAAGTGATCCTTATAAAAAACAATTGAAAAATCCTGAATTTCCGGATCTGGCAAATTCCTTCCTTTGCTGGGCATTAATACTGGAAGAAGAATCTCAGTTTAAGATTGCCGGATGGACTGTTGTTAAAGCGGTATGGGCATGTGATGATGCAGGCAATAATGATGCTGCTCAGGCATGTCGGAAAAGGGCTGTGTCGCTGCTTCATAAGGCAAGAGAAAAAGGTCAATGGTTTGCGGATCATGCAGGCACGGAAGAGGCATTGATAGTTGATTTACTGAGGCGTTCAGGACAGTTTGAACTGGCATTGAGTATGTGCGACGAGCGGCTGGAAAAAGAGCCTGAAAAATTTATTCATGATGTGCTGGTATATCAGAAAAACCTAATTGAAAAAGCTGACGTTGATCGTCATACCACTTCAGAAATTATATGTTAAATATAGTGAGACCTTTGCAGAATGTTCAATTTTGTTCAAGTTCAAGGAAGGCGAAAATTT
>CAZGAK010000051.1:0-17006 GCA_964523565.1 uncultured Syntrophaceae bacterium
GAACCTAAATCTGATTGTCTATTATCGCAACTTTGGATTGACGCTTATTCGAAATGTGCATAATTATTAAAAGGAAGAGGGCGTGAGTCGCCATCAATAACCCACCCCCTCATGATTCAATTTGTATCAGAATGGTAGTCTTTGGATGCTTATTTCGTCAGTTCAAATGTCCCAAACAGTCTGGACACTGTATCGCGTGCTTATTTCAAAAAATGCCTATCTGTCTCTCTCATTGCTGGAGTGAAAACTGAAATAATTACCACTGGCTCACTACCTACAGTCTTTAAACTGTGGACTTTACCCATAGGGTTGAAATGAAGCGTTCCTGGTTTCATATCAACCCATTTGTCATTGATTAACATCTGCGCCGTCCCTTTAACGAAATATATAGTTTCATCATGTGTTTTGTGAAAATGCGGCTTTATCCAAACACCCTCAGTCAGTCTGAACACATAGAGGCTGACCGTATCGTCTTGAGCAATGGTGATCTGCTGAGCTTTCTGACCAGGTTTCATAGGGTTATCTTTAAGAATTTGATCGATTGTGTTAACGACCTGTTCAGTTGTATCTGCCGCATTTACAGAAACTAAACCTACAAGGAAAATGGACAAAAACACAATAATTCCACACATAGTAATATTTCTTTTTGATAACATAATGATTACCTCCTCTTTGATTTTGTCAGTGACTTTTATCCTGGGTTGAAGAGATTGGAGTGGTCTCCTTAGGGGATAAAAGAATCCCCCTTGGAGGCCTCATATTGGCATCCTCCGGATTATTTCTCTCATGTCCTCTCTAAAAACACAAATCCCCGCACTCTTGTTGAGATACGGGGACTCAATAATCTCTTCATTGCATCACCCCCTTAGAAAAAGGGTTGAAATTATTGTTAATCTATTAATAATGCCTTATTCACATTTTAATTTAGCATGATTCTAAAACATAAAAAAGTCAAGAAAAATGTCTCATTGATTATCATTCGAAAGGGTGGATGTGCGTCAAAATTATTGGATGCTCTCTTTCAGGAAGAAACAAAACTAACGCGAAAAAGGTAAAAAGAATGGAAAGTTTTCAACAAAATCGATAATGCATATAAAGACACACTTCCCGTATTGTTCTACTTGTGTGTCAAAATAGTCCCCGATTATCCGATTTTGTAATTAATTTGGCTTGAATCAACAGGGAAGGTTTGATAACGTCATCCGCCGTATCCCGAATACATATCGGGGAAGGAAAATGATCTTGAAGTCTCGGACATTACCTCGATCGGCGGTTGAAAAGATATCGAATAACAGGTGACAATTTACGTTATCCGTTGAAACTATCTATGCCGGCCCGGGATGACGCGAGGCGGGGCAGTAAACCATATTTAGTCAGAAAGGACGATTACGTCATGATATATCGTGAGCGATCAAATTGCGGTCAGCTCGGTCCTGCCGATGAAAACCGCGAGGTGCGACTTGCGGGCTGGGTGGATGCATTACGGGATCACGGAGAGGTGCTGTTTGTTCATCTGCGCGACAGGAGCGGCATCGTGCAGGTTGTTTTCAGCCCTGAATTTTCGACAGCAACCGTCTGTGAACAGGCAAACCTTTTACGAGGTGAATATTGCATTGCCGTGACGGGGCAGGTTGTCAAGCGGGCAAAGGATACGGAGAACCCGAATATTGAAACGGGCACAATAGAGGTCATGGCGACGGACCTTTCCGTTCTGAGTCAGGCCGACACGGTCCCGTTCCCTATATCAGAAAAGGCAATGGTGGTCGGTGCCACGGTGAAGGGTGTTGAATCGGTTACAGAGGATTTGAGACTGCAGTATCGTTATCTTGATCTCCGCCGCCCTTCGATGCAGGACAACTTCATCAAGAGGCATCAAATATTCAAATGCGTGCGGGACTATCTGGACGAAAAGGGCTTCCTCGAAGTCGAAACGCCTATTCTGACTAAAAGCACGCCTGAAGGAGCCCGTGACTATCTGGTGCCGAGCCGGGTTCATCCCGGGCAATTCTATGCGCTGCCCCAGTCCCCTCAGCTATTCAAACAACTTCTCATGGTAAGCGGATTCGAACGATACTACCAGATAGCCCGGTGTTTTCGTGATGAAGACCTGCGGCCCAACAGACAGCCTGAGTTCACGCAGCTTGACATAGAGGCATCGTTTATCGACGAAGAGTTTATCTATGCTCTGCTGGAAGAACTTACCGTGCGTATGTTTCAAATAGGGGGAATCACACTCCCTCGGGCTTTCCCACGAATGACGTACCGGGAAGCGATTGATTCTACCGGTTCGGACCGCCCCGATTTGCGCTTCGGCCTGCGGTTTATGGATGCAACGGATGTCTTTCAGGATACTACATACAGTATTTTTAAACAGATTCTCCAGCGTGGCGGATGTATAAAGGGTATAAATATAAAAGGTCAAACGGCCAAACTGAGTAAAAATGTTCTCCAGAACGAGTATGCGAAGCAGATTGTTCCCGGCTTCGGCGCCAAGGGTATGACGTGGATGAGAGTGATCGACGACACCCTTGAGTCAAACATAGTTCAATTCTTCAGTGAGGCGGAACAGGAGGGCATTAAAAAGTGCTTCGGGGCAGAGAACGGAGATGTTATCATCATGATTGCCGATCCGTCGCATGAGGTCTTAACGTCGGCTCTCGGATTGCTCCGGTTACATATAGCTGAGCGGCTTGATTTGATTCCCCGTGACGCGCACTGTCCCGTATGGATAACCGATTTTCCCCTTTTCGAGGCCACGGAGGAGGGAATTACATCAAGTCATCATCCTTTCACGGCTCCCGACCGTACCGATTTTGATCCGGGTGACAGAGATGCTCTTCTTATGTTGCGTTCACGGGCGTACGATCTGGTGGTAAACGGAGAGGAGCTGGGCGGGGGAAGTATTCGTATAAACAGTAAGGACCTTCAGCGCAGGATCTTCCAGGCACTCGACCTTTCAGAGAAAGAGGTGGAGGAAAAATTCGGATTTTTCCTCGGTGCGTTCGATTACGGCGTCCCTCCTCACGGCGGACTTGCACTGGGAATGGATCGGGTTGTTGCCATGATACTGGGGACATCCTCAATTCGCGAAGTAATAGCCTTCCCCAAGAACAGAAGCGCATACTG
This sequence comes from uncultured Syntrophaceae bacterium, assembly GCA_964523565.1. Classification (GTDB taxonomy): domain Bacteria; phylum Desulfobacterota; class Syntrophia; order Syntrophales; family UBA6807; genus CAZGAK01. The sequence continues at coordinate 3,127 of CAZGAK010000051.1, forward strand.
TCCTCTGACGCAGGCGCCTTCTGCCGTAGCACACGAACAGCTGAGGGAACTCGGTCTGCTCGATCTGGGAGGAGAAAAACTGCTGCCGGGAACTGAAAAAGAGGGTAATCTGATTGATTCACTTTCCTGGGTTTCCCGTATCGGCATTGATGATAAGGAACGGCCTCATATAGAAAGCGCCGTAAGAGAGGCCGAACGTATGGCAAAGCTGGTAGATGATCGTGCCGTAAATGAGGATCCCATGTTTTCCGTTATCACGGTGACAAACCGGTTGAGAAAAGATCCGGAGGCGAAAAGAAATTCCCTTGCCGAAAAGGGAGAGCTTTTTAAAAATGCGCCCGCCGTTAAAGGGAACTTTTTCAAGGTGGCAAGTATTTTGGAATAGAATTCAGGAGACAGAATATGAATATTTGTAACAATGGATCCTGCCTTCTATCCACTCTGTTAAGAGGGAATTAAAATGACCACAGACATTTTTACCTATATTGATTCATCACAGTCCGAGTCCGGCAGTGGCGGACCTCTCGAGGGAAAGACCATTGCCATCCAGCCCAATATGTCGGTCAGGGGCTGGCCCACGGAGGCAGGGTCGAGTGCCCTCGAACGTTTTGTCGCACTCGAAGATGCCACGGTAGTCGAACGTCTCAAAGAAGCAGGAGCAACGATTAGAGGAAGCACATGCATGAGTGAACTCGGATTCGGCCTGGTAGGTGATTCCGCCGCCAGGGCCGTGGCCGAAGGAGAAGTTGATATTGCGCTGGTGACGGATACGATGGGAGAGGCCCGTGTATCGGCTTCGGCAACCGGCCTTTTCGGGTTCAAGCCGAGCTACGGCATCGTTTCGCGCTTCGGTTTGATCGGCCTTGTTCCCTCTATGGAATGTTTCGGAATCATGGCAAAGACTCCGGCAGAAATCATTGCCGTGCTGGAGGCAATTACCGGAGCGGATGACCGTGATTTTTCCATGTCCGAAGATGCCGTGCTCGATTTCGGTGATTTCGACAGAGATCAACCGATAACGGGCACGTTAGGGGTGATCCGTGAAAATTCGGAATTTCTCGATCGGAATGAATCAAAAGCCTTCGATGTCGCGATCTCGCGTCTGGAAGAAGTGGGCATAAACATCCGGGAGGTGAGTTTGGAAGAATGCGGCCTGTTCCGCACGGTTCACAATGTGATCGGCTCCGTGGAGGCTTCTTCAAGCGCGGGCAAATATGACGGTGTGCGGTACGGCCACAGGACACAGTCTTCCAGGAACTGGAATGAAATGTATTTGAAATCCCGGGCAGAATCATTTGGTCTGCCGGTGAAGGCATATTTATTTCAGGGAGCATACTTTCAGTTTGAAAACTATAAGGCATTTGAAAATGCCTGCCGTCTTCGCTCCGGCCTTGTGAAACAGACCGAAGCCCTGTACGACGAAGTCGATTTCCTCGCTGTCCCGACAAGAAACAACGGTCTATCGATTGACGAAACCCGGACGATTGACGAGATATATGATCTTTTCACATTCACGCTTCCGGCGAACGTTACGGGTCAGCCCGCTATTCATGTACCCGGTTCGTTATTCGGGAGAGAGAAAGATCCCGGTCTGCAATTTATAGCTCCCCGTCTTGGCGATGTGCGGTTACTGTCATTGGCCGCCAAGCTACGGATTTTCGCAAAAGGAGATAAATGAACATGGATTACGAAGCGGTAATCGGTCTTGAAATACACGTACAGCTCAACTCGGAAACAAAGATGTTTTGTGACTGTCCCAACAGACCCGGTGATGAACCGAATCAGAACACCTGTCCCATCTGTCTCTGGCTGCCCGGTGCCATACCGAAATTCAGCGCGGAAGTGTTGGAGAAAGCGACGCTTGCCGCCCTTGCCCTTAATTGCGAAGTTCAGCAGCTTAACGCATTCGACCAGAAGGTATACTATTATCCCGACCTTCCCAAGGGTTTTCAACTGTCACAAGCGCATAAACCCCTTGCGAAAAACGGCTGGGTTGAAATTACAGGCGAGGGAGGCCAACCAAAAAAAATAGGTATACATCAGGCCCATATGGAAGAGGACGTTGCCAAACTTGTTCATGAAACGGAGGGAAAAACGTCGATAAGCCTCGTCGACTTTAACCGCGCGGGGATACCGTTGGTCGAAATAGTGAGCGAACCCGAGATACGGACTCCGCAGGAGGCGATGGAATATATAAAGGCATTGAGAGCTCAGATTCGCTATGTGGGGAGTGCCGAATGCAGCATGGAACAGGGGACGATGCGTGTCGATGCGAACATTTCGATTCGTCCCAGGGGAACGAACGAACTCAACACGAAAGTGGAAGTTAAAAACATGAATTCGGTACATAATGTGGGGGATGCGATTGCCTACGAGACCATCAGACAGGCGGAGTGTATCAAATCCGGTGAATCCATTATTCTCCACACACGTTTGTGGGATCCGGAAAAGCGGGTTACTTTACCCATGCGGGGCAAGTTCGAGGGACCCTGTGTGCCGGATCCGTCTGTGCCGCAGGTTGCAATTTCCGCCGAATGGCTGGACAATATTCGTTCGCTCCTTCCCGAAATGCCGAACAGGAAAGCGGAACGCTTTATGAACGATTATAAGCTGACACGCGATGAAGCGGTTCTCATGAGTTCGGAGCGGGATCTGTCAGAATATTTTGAAGCCGTTACCGGGCACAATGTGCCGCCCCGAACGGCGGTTCACTGGATTGCTACGCAGCTCCTTCCGGCATTGAGAGACTGCGATCAGACCGTTACAGATACTACCGTAACACCCGAGCGGCTGGCGGGACTCCTGGTCATGCTCGAGCGTGACGAGATTAATGCCAAGTCTGCAAGGGAGGTATTGCTGAAGCTTTTCGAGAGCGATCAAAGTTCTGAAGCCATAGTTAAACAGTTTGGATTCAAACAAGTTTCGGATACGGAAGCTCTTGAGACTATCGTAGATGAGATCCTGTCGGCCAATCCTCAGGCAATTGACGATTTTAAAAACGGAACTGCCAAGGCGCTGGGGTTTCTGATCGGGCAGGCAATGCAGGCTTCGCAGGGCAAGGCAAATCCCAAGCTCGTCAAGGAATTATTAATGCAAAGGCTTCAATAGGATCTCCAGGGGGACATAAAGAGACCTTTGCATAACGTCCCCTTTTGACCAATTTCTGCGTCAGGCCTTGATCATACTCCTGACCTCCCCATCCCGCCGAAAATTCACTTGTAAAAGTTTTTGTTACTTGCTATTTTACTTTCCGTACTACTATTTACAGCAATGAGAGGGTGATGATGGAAAACATATCGGATGCCACAAGAGAATTTGTTGATCTGAGAAGACATATGTGGATGGCCGGCATTGAGACGGAACTCCGCAGATTGATCTGGCAGATCGCTGTCACGGGAAAATATATTTCAGCAAAGATCCATGAGTCGAATCGAAAATTGGCCGGCTTTAGAAACATTTATGGGGAGGAGCAGCTCGCCCTTGACAGAAGCGCCGATGAAATTCTCCAGAGTCAGTTTAAGTTCTCAGGTTTTGTAAAAGATTACGCCTCAGAAGAACAGCCTGAAATAATTCGAGTCGGTAAAGGAAACGAACGATATTCCATAACGGCAGACCCCCTCGACGGGTCCTCTTTAGTAGATACAAATCTGGCCATCGGTACGATCATTGGCATTCACCGCTACTCGGTTTTAGAAAAAGGGGAAGAGAGTCTTGTGGCGGCCATGTATATTACTTACGGTCCCCTTATTACAATGATCTATTCGGCAGGCAAAGGAACCCATGAGTTTGTCTTAAACAGGGAGGGGGAATATGTTCTCGCTGAGGAAAACATCACATTAAATGAAAAGGGCTCGATTTACGGCCTCGGAGGCCTGAGAAAGGACTGGTTACCGGAACATCTTAAATTTATAGAATCCCTGGAAGAAGAGGGATATAAATTACGATACAGTGGGGGATTTGTACCCGATTTCAACCAGATTCTTATCAAAAGGGGGGGCATTTTTTCGTATCCTGCTCTGAAAAATAATAAAAAGGGTAAGTTACGACTGATTTTCGAACTTCAGCCCATGGCATTCCTCATCACACAGGCAGGGGGAATGGCAACAGACGGAAAAGAAGATATCCTTTCAATCAAACCCGAATCGCTCGACCAGAGAAGTCCAATTTATATAGGAAGCCGGTTTGAGGTAGAAAAAGCCAAGGAATTCTTGAGCAAGGCACAGTAGAGCCTTTATTCACAACAACTGTGTTTTTTGCACACATGTTGGCGTCAGCTTATATGAATAAGACAAAGAATTCTGGTTGCAGCTTTGCTGTCCTGGAAACGTAGGGCAGGGCTTTAGCCCTGCGTAAAGCCCAATGCAAGGCTAAAGCCTTGCCCTACACGCGGGAAGTCAACACCTCTTTGGTTGCGGCTTTGCCGCCTTAGGCTGAAGGGTTAGACTAATAGCCTTCAGCCTGAATTAACAGTATTACAGGAAGGGAGATCTCAATATGACTTTTCAAGACATTGGTCAGTTAAAACAGGGTATCGAAGGCATCTTAGAGATTGATGGGAGTCATGTGAAGGTGCTTAATGAATCAAATCTTCGAAATGAGCTTATTGACGATCTGATCTATACCGCCGTGTTCAGCGCCGATCAACAGATAAAAGAGGCAGCCCGCTGGCTGATTCGACGGGCTGGCGTAGCACTGGGTATTATTTCTTCATCCATCCAGCCTCTTTATGAAGCAATGGGAAGAAAAGAGGTTGCCGGATTTACCGTACCAGCCATCAATCTGCGGGGGATTACCTATTACAGCGCCCAGGCTGTCTTCCGTGCTGCCTTAAAGAGAAACGTGGGGGTGTTTATATTTGAAATTGCCCGTTCAGAAATCGTTTACACGGAACAGCGGCCCTTCGAATACACTGCCGCCGTAACTGCCGCTGCCATAAAGACAGGCTTCCGCGGCCCTCTTTTCCTGCAGGGAGATCATTTCCAGATTAATGCAAAAAAATATGCCCGAGATCCTGAGGGTGAAACCAACGCGGTTGAATTCTTAATCAAAGAGGCGATACGAGACGGATTTTACAATATTGATATCGATGCTTCTACGGTAGTTGATCTCAGCAAACCCACCATCAAGGAACAGCAGGAGGGGAATTATACAATTACTGCAGACTTGACAACCCTGATACGGAATATTGAACCGGAAGGAATAACCGTTTCTGTGGGTGGGGAAATAGGAGAGATAGGTGATAAAAACACAACCGTTGAAGAATTCAACATATTCATGGACAACTATCTAGAAAAGATGAAGAAAAAGGGGGAAGAGTTAAAGGGAATCAGTAAAATCAGCATACAGACAGGGACCACCCACGGAGGTGTTCCATTACCTGATGGTTCAATAGCAAAGGTAATGATTGATTTTGACACACTGAAAAACATTTCCAGGGCAGCGAAATCAGACTACGGCCTTTCCGGCGCTGTTCAGCACGGGGCTTCAACCCTTCCCAATGATGCGTTTAACCAATTTCCGAAAACAGAAACTGCTGAAATACATTTGGCTACGGGATTTCAGAATATCATTTACGACAGTAAAAATTTCCCGAATGAACTGAGAAATAAAGTCTACGAGTATATTAACACGGAACTGACAGGAGAAAAGAAGGAAAAAGATACGGAAGAGCAGTTTATCTACAAAACAAGGAAAAAAGGGTTCGGTCTTTTCAAGAAAGAGATGTGGGACCTTCCCGCCGCTGTATTAGTATCGATCGGTGAAGAACTGGAAAACCAGTTCTCGTTCATCTTCGATCAATTGAATATCAGCGATACGGCAGACATTGTTGAAAAATTTGTAAAATCCGTGGATGTTCCTTTGAATATTCCTGCCGCTCTGAGAAAATAACAGGTTGAGACCTTTGCATAACGTCCCCTTTCTGTTATTCCCACGAAAGTGGGAATCCATAACGAGTTAAAAATACTGGATTCCCGTTTGCACGGGAATGACAACGGGTAAAACCGGAAATGGCAAGGGGTTAAACAAGAGCTTATCTCACCTTTGCTCCCACTTTTGCTTCATCATCAAAAGACACCAGAGCAAGTCCCTTGTCTTTATCCGTCGCCAGGAGCATGCCGTGAGATTCAACTCCCATCAATTTTGTCGGTTTTAGATTGATTACAACGGCTATCTGTTTCCCTATTAAATCATCGGGTTTGTAATCCTTTCCCATACCGGCAACAATGGTTCTTTCTTCGCCTACGTCAATTTTTAACTTTACAAGCTTGCTTGACTGGGGAACTGCCTCGGCCTCAATAATCCGGGCTACTCTGATATCAACTTTCTCAAAATCTTCGAAGGATATTTCCTCTTTTAAATCAGTAATCTTTTTTACCTCAGGTACTTCCTCTTCTTTTTCATATTTAATACGGGGGAACAGTGCATCGCCCCTAGTCAGTGTATTACCGGAAGACAGGCCACCCCACTTTCCAATACTATCAAAATTCTGAGAGTCTATGTTTTCTATCCCTAATCGATTCATAAGCTCCTTTGAGCAATCCGGCATAAACGGTGATATTAAGACAGAAGTAATGCGGAGGGCTTCCAGAATATTATAGATAACAGTATCCAGCCTTTCTCTGGCAGATGGGTCTTTTGCCAGGGCCCAGGGCTCCTGCGCCACAATATATCTGTTCGTCATATTGATAAAATCCCATATGGAAAGGAGTGCCTTATGAAATGATAGCGCCCGGAAAGAGCTTTCCACTTCAGAAAGCAGGTTTTCTGCCTTTTCGACAAGTGCCGTATCTTCCTCTGACTGTGCACCTGCCCCGGGCACTTTACCATCACAGTACTTTAGCGCCATGGTGAGCGCTCTGCTGACAAGGTTCCCCAGGTCATTGGCCAGATCGGCGTTTATTCTCTGCACAAAATTCTCTTCGCTAAAATTTGAATCAAGACCAAATACCATCTCCCGCAAAAGAAAATATCTGAATGCGTCCAGACCGTATTTATCCTTCAGATCCAGCGGCCTTACAACGGTTCCTCTGCTTTTTGACATCTTGCTTTCTTCGATATTCCAGTAGCCATGGACATCTAAGTGCTTGAAAATCTCTATCCCCGCGGCCTTTAACATAGTAGGCCAGAAAATCCCGTGGGGTTTGAGGATGTCTTTTGCTATCAGATGTTCACAAACGGGCCAGAAGGTTTCAAAGTTTTTCCCTTGCGGATAACCTATCCCCGTAACATAGTTGATAAGCGCGTCAAACCAGACATACGTCACATAATTTTCGTCAAAAGGCAGGGTGATGCCCCAGGTAAGCCTTGTCTTCGGCCTTGAAATACAGAGATCCTCAAGTGGTCCCCTCAAAAAAGCCAGCACCTCATTTTTGTAACGTTCAGGTCTGATAAAATCGGGATTATCTTTGATGTACTGAATCAACCAGTCCTGATATTTACTCATTTTAAAGAAGTAATTACTCTCTTTTCTGTACTCGGGAGCTGTTTGATGATCGGGACAATTGCCGTCCACCAGTTCGTTTTCCCTGTAAAATCGCTCACATCCAACGCAATAATATCCTTCATAGCTCCCGAAATAAATATCTCCTGAATCGTGGACCTTCTGAAGGATTGATCTGACCGTTTCTATATGATTCGCATCTGTTGTCCTTATGAAATAGTCATTTGTTATAGAAAGTTCAGGCCAGAGTTCCCTGAATTGAGAGCTGATTCTGTCTGCATACTCCTTTGGGGCGATATTCGCTTCTGCAGCGGCTTCGGCTACCTTGTCCCCGTGTTCGTCCGTACCTGTAAGAAAATATGTCTCATACCCGGACATCCTATAAAATCTTGCCATTACATCGGCCACGATGGTTGTATAGGCATGACCGATATGGGGTGACGCATTAACATAATAGATAGGTGTCGTGACATAAAAGGCCTTTTTCATGATATTTCACTCCAAATTAAAAATTTCGTCTTTTTTCAAATCTATTACAGACTGAAAGAGCTTCTCTCCATAATTTCCTGGGCGGAAATTTCTACCTCTTTTCCATCCGGCAACACTACGACGACTGTTTCTTCGAGAATATTCTGTCTTATTACCGTCCCTCGTCCATCAGCAGTTTGGACAGACATCCCGCATTTGGGCATTTTTTGTTTTGCTTTAACATAATTATCGTATTCAAATGCAAGACAGCACATAAGTCTTCCGCAACGACCCGATATTTTTTCCGGATTGAGCAACATATTTTGCTCTTTGGCCATCTTGATTGAGACCGGTTCAAAGCTGTTGAGAAAGCTTAAACAACAGAGCTCTCTGCCACAGACACCTACACCTCCCAGTATCCGGGCTTCGCTTCTCACCCAGATTTGCCGTAACTCGATTCTCGTTTTAAATTCCTGCACAAGGTCTTTCACAAGCTCTCTAAAATCAACTCTGCTTTCCGCCGTAAAGTAAAAAATTATCTTGCTTTTATCAAAAAGGCTCTCAACGTCTATCAATTTCATGGGAAGACTTCTCTCTTTTATCTTCTCCGAACAAAACGCAAACGCACTTTTTCCAATCTCAATGTTTTCTGCCTCAATCTTCAGGTCTCCCTCGTTCGCCTTCCGCACAACTTTCTTTAAATTTCCCGGCAATTCATGCTGGGGCAAAAGCTTGACTTCCGTTACGACAGATCCAATGGCCAAACCGTTCTCCGTATTGACAATAACCTTCTCACCCCTTTTCAAAGGGATATAAGAAGCATCAAAAGAATACACTTTCCCCCTTTTTTTAAACCGCACGCCTATAATATTTTTCTCTGAATTTATTCTCTGTACCATTGGACGTATATGTGACTTTCTTACACGTAAAGATGACAAGTTCGTAAAAAGTCGGAGTTTTTGCCGTTTTGTCATTCCCGACCTGATCGGGAATCTATAACTGCGTGTAATTACTGGATTCCCGCTTTCGCGGGAATGACATATTAGCGAGTTTTTGACTTTTTACGAAACCATCAAGATTGAGACCTTTAAAATACTACTGCTTAAACCGTGAAAAGTTTAAACATCATCGATTCCAAAGTCAACTGTTTATTGGCATTCTGTTCTATGGCCGTATATGCCTGATTAATAGCCTTAACACTCTTTAAAATATCATATCCTGAAAGTCTTTCAGAAAACTGTCTTGTAATATTTATAATATCCTGATTTATCAAACGGTCTGTTTCTCCCGTTTCCTTGTAAACCAACATATCTCTATACCAATCCCTCAAGATATTCAGCCTTTCTGTAATCTCTTTTCTGCCTTCTCCAAAATCATCCACGAAGGAAAAAAATACTAAAGGATCCCTCTCTCTATCCCAATCAACAAGCTTTTCAATCACCTCATTCTTAAACGTTAAATAAGATTCCCTCATCATTTCCAAAGCCTTCCCTATGCTCCCCCTGGCTGATGAGGCAAGCAGACTGGCCGAGTTCCTGTCCAGAGATGCTCTGTCCTCTAAAAAAGAAGTTATTGTGTCCTTTTGGACAGGATTAAACTGTATCTTTTGACATCGGGAGATAATTGTCCCGGGGAGTTGATATGGACGAGACGTTACCAATATCAAAATATTGGACGGGCTTGGCTCCTCGAGTGTTTTTAAAAGGGCATTGGCAGAAGGAATGCTCATTTTTTCTGCATCTACTATTATGAAAACCCTTTTTCTCCCCTCAAGGGGCTTGAATTTTATCTGATTTTGTAAATCCCTTATATCTTGAATTTTGATAAAAACCCCTTCAGTTTCTATCGAAATAACATCGGGGTGAACCCCGCGATCTATCTTTCTGCATGATGAACAAGAACCGCAGGGGTCAATCTCCCCTTCTTTACAGTTCATGGCTTTGGCAAAAACTTCAGCAGTGGATCTTTTACCTGTGCCTTTCATGCCATAAAAAAGATAGGCATGGGCAACTCGTTCCGTTTTCATCGCACATTTCAATATTGCTATCTGTTTGTCCTGACCATAAATGTTCTTGAAGGACATAACCCTCCTCCTAAGACGGCAAAGCCGGAAAGGGCTGAGCAATGAGGACTGAGAGTTAAATGCTAAAGACCCGGAGAAGATTATCCCCTTAATCCTTAACCCCTAATCCTTTAGCCTTTAGCCTCTTTAATGATTTGTCTAAGTGAAAACATACCTCACGGTGCACTTCGGGAATATCCTTTAAAGCATCTATGACACGAAACCTTTCTGGCTCACTTTTGATAAGAGCAAGATACCCTTCCCTGACCCTGACGTGGAATTGCAAATCTTCCCTTTCAAAACGATCCTCAACAGAGGAGTCTACAATTTTTGATATTCGGCTCATGGCTCTTTTTAGTCCGATATCAACAGGAAGATCAAAAAAAAGTGTTAAATCAGGTTGGAGGAATTGTGACGAAAAATTGTTTATCCAGCGGACTCCACCTATCTCCAGCCCTCTTCCAAAACCTTGATATGCAACGGTGGCATCACTATAGCGATCGCATAATACCACCTTGCCATCGTCGAGGGCCGGCATTATAGTTTCCTCCACATGCTGAGCCCTTGCCGCAGCAAAGAGGAGAAGTTCCGATTTTCCAGCAATTTTAAGAGATGATTTGTTTAGAAGAAGGTTTCTCAGTTCATTCCCAAGTTTGGTACCACCCGGTTCTTCAGTTATTATAAAGGATATATTTTTTCTTCTCAGATAGTCCCCGGCCTTCTTAATCTGGGTGGTCTTTCCAGAACCTTCAGGTCCTTCGAATGTGATAAACAACCCCATATGTACCTGCCTGAACGGTCATTCGTAAACTGAAAAAATTGGAGAATCTATCACATGCAGGAATCAGAAATCACTGACGATACCGGGTTCCTTTACGCTTTCTCTTCCCCGGGTTCGATAGCCTCTACAGGACACATATCAGCACATGCACCGCAATCGTTACACAGACCCGGATCGATCACATATTTATCATCTCCCTCGCTGATCGCCTCAACGGGGCATTCATCTTCACAAGCTCCACACGCAATACATTCATCGGTAATAATATAGGCCATTTATCATATCCTCCCATACAGTCAAAATCCTTCAGAAAACGAAACGGTTAAGCTGAAACAACCTCCTTAACCTCAGGAATTTTTTCTTTAAGATATTTTTCTATTCCCATTTTCAAGGTCATCTGTGCCATTGGACAACCACTGCAAGCCCCGAGCAACTTGACCTTCACTATGCCATCTTCACTTATATCAATTAACTCAACATCTCCACCGTCGGCCTGTAAGTTGGGCCTGACATCATTGAGTAATGCTTTTACTTTTTCTTTCATATTAACTCCTGTCATGTTTTTGATTCCCATTCTCCAAAACTCTGTGAACGGTTAGCTAATTTTTTACTCTCCACTGATCACTAACCACTGTACCTAACATAATCATTTATCGTATTCTGTCAATGTGGCATATGACTGATCATTGTGCTTGCCACATCATCTGCCAACCCTGCAAGATTCGGCTTGATAAGCCAGTAATCCTTAGCCTCGTGATGCCCCGCTTCCCACATGATTATTCCCGTTTGAGCATCCACCAGATTTATAGCAAAGCCTACCTTTGCCACCTTGTCATCACCCTCTACCGTGTAATTCCAGAAATCCACTTTCACAACAAGAAAGGCATCGATCTTATAATGCTCTCCTATCTTCTTGCTCAAATCAGGATCAGAGAAGTTTACCGTCTTTAATTTTGTCAGATAGTCAACAACAGCTTTTGTCATTTCGCTATCAGAACCCATCTGGCTTTTCATTCTTTCCGGCGATATTACATTAGAAAACCAGCCCTTTTCAGCAAGAATGCCGGCAAAGATCTGATCGACAACATCCCGCGCCTCACCATAGGCACCTACGTCAACGGGAAGAACTCCAATGGTCCTGGGATGAAAATCTTTAGCATCGGGCGCCTTCTGAGAATAGCGAAGCCCTCCGCAGGCCGACAGAATTAAGGCAAGCGAAACACAAAAAAATAGAATGGGTAATCTTTTACTCATAGACGCACTCCCTCTCATTTTTTTATCCAGCGTACTTCACTAAAATCATCCATAAATAAGCACATACCCCGGCGATTATATAGTTCGTTTCCAGGAATCCTTCCATAACGATGCCGGAAAGTTGAATTTTCTTATCATAAAGTTTTACACAAATCCATATATAAAAAATGCATGCCAGAAGCGCCAGGCTTAATGAGGAAGTGTATTCCGCGAAAAACGAGGCAACGAGTACAATCCCCATACACATCGATATCCATCTTAAAAGGTTCTTTGTGTTGTTCTCCCCGATGACAACAGGAATTGTTTCTCGTCCGACGAGGCGATCACTTTGAATATCTATCATGTCAGACAGGGCAGATTTTACAAAAACTACAGTAAACACAAACATGAATGCCACTATCATACGGGGGGTTAGTATCAGGCTTGTTTCGATCCGTGGAATTACTACCGTTACAATAGCCCATGCTACGGCAACGAAAAGGGTTTTGGAGCCCGGCATATCACCAATTTTCTTGAAACTCCATGTTTGCGGGAATACTGTAATATTGTACAGCAAACCGAGCAAGGAAATAAAAGAAAGCAAAGCAAAAGGAGCCAGCCCACCCACAAAAGAAAAGACAAGGGCTAACGCCAGTGAGACAAAACCAATGGTATAATATATATTTTTATGACGAATATATGATGCTTCTCTGAAACTCCCCTTCATCCTGCCGAAGTCTCTATCCTGCAGTCTGTTAATGGTATGCATGGCAAAAACATAAAAAGATGCAACCATAACATTTAAGATATTTACCTTCAGTTCTTGAATATACGAACCGACAAGAGATAAGCATCCGGCACCGATAGCGGAATAAATATCCGTTCTGACGAAAAACATCCAGAGGTTATAAAGTTTCTTTAACTTTAACTTGCTTTTTTCCTCCCGATATTGCGAAATATAGTCGATAACCCCGTCTGTAATCCAGTTCGGTGTTGATGCACCTGCAGACACACCGATGCTATTGTATCCGTTGATTCCTATTTTTTTTAGTTCATCGGCCGTTTCGATATGAAATGTCGGTGTCCCGCATTCTCTCGATAGTATGGCCAATCTTCTCGTATTTGCGCTATTTTTACCACCAACAACGATCATGGCATCGACCTGGGGGGCAAGTTCATTAATCTCCGCCTGTCTTCTCTCTGTTGAATCGCATATTGTATTAAAGGTCACTGTGGAGGGAAATCTTCGTTCGATCTCCTTGATTAATTCTTCATACTCACCGGAGTTTTGTGTTGTTTGGGCGACAACGCACACCTTATCCAATTCGGGAAGTGTATCAATTTCGTCCTTATCACTCACGACAAATCCCTTTCCTGAAGAATATCCCAGCAGACCAATCACTTCAGGATGTTCTCTGTCTCCAACAATCAAAATCGTATAATCAAGGGATGCATGTTTTTTGATGATAGACTGAACCCTGACCACCTTGGGACAGGTAGCATCGATGATCTTGATTCCCTTTTCTTTAATTTTTTGTCTTTCCTGTAACGATATGCCGTGAGCCCTTATGATGATTGTGCCTTCGTCAACATCATCAATGCTGTCGACGGGAATAATCCCCCTTTTTTTCAGGATCTCAACAGTCTGAGGATTGTGAATAAGAGGCCCATAAGTATATATTTTTTCATCACCTTTAGCCCGGGCAATATCAAGCACAATATCAACTGCCCTTCTCACACCCATGCAGAATCCCGCCGTCTCGGCTAATTTAATTCCCATGCTCTCTCACATTTAAAAAGTTTCAGGTTTCAAAATCACTTAATTTGAAATTCGAACTTGAAACTTGATACATTCGTAAAAAGTCTCGACTCAGTGTCATTGCGAGGGCGGTAGC
>CAZGAK010000052.1:0-16619 GCA_964523565.1 uncultured Syntrophaceae bacterium
CCAGATACACAGATAAACCTCTAACTGAAAATTCTTGACCAAGATGACTGAAAATTTTCTTGAACATCGTAGTCCCATGTTTCATCCTAATATCGGAATTATAGATGGATCCAAATTCCCTTGACATTTCGCGGTTTTTTGTTAAGTATGTTGCTGTTTTAACAAAAGAATAGAAGGTGCCATGTATTAAATAATAAATAATCCTTTCTTCTTAAATAAAAGAAGGGCCTAAAATGGTAGCTAATCGCAACAAGACCCCGTTTCTCTCAAACAGAGGCGGGGTTTTTTGTTGTTTATGTCAAAGGCATCTGAAGGGTGTTATGCAGAAGCTGTATAATACCCCCTAATAAATAATGGTTGTTTTATTATTCCATTAAATACAAGGGCTTATAAACGGTTTAATGAAAAAGTACAGGCGTGTTCTACAACTCTACTAACAGTGTTCGGTTTTTATACAGAAACCATACAAACAATGATTGTCGAAGACGCTTCGCGCCCTCGACAATCGCCGCGTATTGCCACCCGCTGGCGGCGATTCGCTTCTTTACATCACATCAAAATAGGGCTTGCTTTTTGATCAGAGTTGCCATAGAATCTTACCAGTAAGATGATTAAATCAGATGGAGGTTTAGTATGGCAAATGTTTCAACAACCAAAATGTCCTCAAAGGGGCAGGTCGTTATTCCTGAAAATATAAGGAAACAACTAAATTTAAAGGCCGGGGCTCAATTTGTCGTTATCGGTGAAAAGGACGTCGTCATCCTTAAGAACATAGCGCAGCCATCTCTTGATGAATTTGGCGTTCTTATCGCTGAAGCCAGGAAGAAAGGGAAACAAGCCGGAATTAAAAAGTCTGATATTAACGATGCCATTTTAGAAGCTCGAGGAAAAAAGAAATGAGGACTATCCTTGATACGAATGTGTTCATATCAGGAATATTTTTCGCTGGTCCTCCATCTCAAATACTCAAAGCATGGGAAAATTAAAGGCTTCATATTGTACTTTCGAGACAAATTCTTGATGAGTACCAGCGTGTTGCAACGGCTCTTTCAACTAAATTCCCGACAGTCAATATATTGCCAATCATTGAACTGGTTACAATTCATGGGCAATTCGTTGAAACTCAAGGCTTCGATATATCCGTATGTGAAGACCCTGACGACGATAAGTTTCTTGAGTGCGCAGTCGCGGGCAAATGCAAAACAATTATCAGCGGTGATAAGCATCTGTTAAAACTTACGGGATATGAAGGTATTACTGTTTTGAGTCCACGGAATTTTGTGGATAAATATTTGTAATGCCCCAAGCGAACCTATCATTTCACCGGAGCGCTAACACGCCCCGTGAATTCGGCGTTAGCGCGCCAAGCGAAGCTTGGTGCATCTTGCAGGGTGCTCACGTTTTAGCACCGACAAGGCGGCTGCCCGTGACATAAACCCAAATACAACAGCCCTATCTCTCCACATAAGAAACGGGACTATATGTTTCCATCCGTCATCCCTACTTTTAAACGGATAAAGAATATGATTCGATACTGCTTCAGCAGCAATACAATTTTACTTTAATTTGTCAAAAATTTATCGAAAGTGATAGGTAATGGTTATTACGATATTGCTATCCTGTAGTAATCAAAATTATCAAATCAAAAATTGACAGTTTCGTAAAAAGTCCGAATTTCTGTCGTTTTGTCATTCCCGACCTGATCGGGAATCCATAACTGCTTGTAATTACTGGATTCCCGCTTTCGCGGGAATGACAAAAAGGGTAGAAATTCGACTTTTTACGAATCCATCAATTCTTCACTCCATTATCAATCACAGAAACTCCAAAATTTGTAGTTTCGCGGGATAAGACGTTTAAATAATCGATAAATGGAACATATATTTTACTCTGATGAAATGTTTGGATTTCTAACATGATGTTATTACTAATTAATTTACAGTTTTTGCATATTCAAGTATAAACATAGTTTACTGGCACATTAATTGCTCTACCTTTTCATAAAATAAGTAATTTCAGAAAAGAGGAAAAGCAATATGTTAGTACTATTCAGAATATTTGAATTGATAACTGTGGCAACTCTTTTAATAATGTTCCACATATGGTATCTGTGGGGAGTGTGGCTTTCCTCATATATTACCGTTAAAGAGGAAGGCTCAACCAGCCCTCATGTTTTCTCATTCGGTAGAGAAAAAAAATGGCTTGACCCTACAAACAAAGACATAAAAAAGTAAATAAAAGGAAGGATATTTTCGAACATTATGTAGTGAATTTCACAAAAACACGTGAAATTCATGGTCAAACTCTGAATTCAAAGGAATTTTCGCTTGGGCAATAATCTGTCCACAATTAACGCCAACTTTAAGACTTTGAGGACTTCCAGTTTTTTAAAGCATCCGCGAATGGGTTCCCGGGTGATACCTGTTTTTCACGCTGTTTCGGCTTTGGACGTTTGCCGCCTGGCTTTTTTACCGTTTCCGTTTCTTCACTTCGTCGTTCACGCGGCTCGAACGGATCTTTCTTCATCGATAGTGCAATGCGTTTCCGCTCAATATCCACACCCGTGACAGTTACCGAAACCTTCTGGTTTACCTGCACCACATCGTGCGGATTTCGGACAAACCTGTCGGCAAGTTCGCTGATGTGTACAAGACCATCCTGATGAACACCAATATCCACAAACGCTCCGAATGCGGCTACGTTCGTCACGACACCGGGCAGCTTCATACCCGTTTCCAGATCGCCGATTTCGTTGATACCTTCAGTGAAGGCAAACAGCTCAAATTGCTCGCGCGGGTCCCTCCCCGGCTTTGCAAGTTCGCTCATAATGTCCGTCAGCGTCGGCATACCAATTGCATCGATTACATAATCCGATAAATTGATTCTGCCTCGCAGTTCGGGGTCACCCATCAGGTCGGCAACCGTACAACCGAGATCATCTACCATTGCCGTGACAACGGGATAGCTTTCAGGATGAACGGCTGAGGCATCAAGGGGATTTTTCGCTCCGCTAATCCTCAGGAAACCGGCCGCCTGCTCAAACGTTTTCGGTCCCATACCGGGGACCTTCATCAGCTCTGCCCGTGATAGAAAAGCCCCATTTTCATCACGGCGTTTCACCAGATTTCCTGCCAATCTTTCTGAAAGACCGGATACGTAGCTAAGGAGTTGCTTGCTCGCCGTATTTACCTCCACACCGACAGAATTCACACAACTGGCCACAATATCATCAAGGGATTTTTTCAGGGCTTTTTGATCCACGTCGTGTTGATACTGCCCAACGCCGATGGATTTCGGATCGATCTTTACCAGTTCCGCCAGGGGGTCCATCAAGCGCCTCCCGATTGATACGGAGCCACGAACCGTCACATCGTAATCCGGGAATTCATCTCGCGCAACCTTGGAAGCCGAGTATACCGAGGCGCCACTCTCGTTTACCATTACCACCGTTACCTGACGGTTAAAATCAATGCCCCTGCAGAATGCCTCCGCTTCACGACCGCCCGTACCGTTACCGACAGCAATCGCTTCAATATTGAACTTTTCGACCAGCATCTTTAGCTTCCCGGCTGATTCATCCGTACGACTTTGAGGCTTAAGGGGAAAGATTGTATCGTTATGCATAAGCTTGCCCTGCGGATCAATGCACACGATCTTGCACCCCGTACGGTACCCTGGGTCCACCGCCAGCACAGCCTTCTGCCCAAGGGGCGAGGAGAGCAGTAAATTGCGTAAGTTTTTTGCGAAGACTCTGATCGCCTCCTCTTCCGCCCGCTTCTTGATTTCCAGACGGATTTCCGTTTCCATGGATAGCGAAAGCAGTCGTTTGTAACTGTCTTTTACCGCCAGGCGAACCTGATCCGCGGCCTGGCCGTCATTCGTTACAAAACGGCGCTCTAAAATCGCGATGGCCTCATCCTCCTGCGGAAGGATATGAAAAATGAGAAAGCCTTCATCCGCCCCGCGACGTATGGCCAGGATGCGGTGTGACGGGGCCATTGAAGCGGGTTCTTCCCACTCATAGTAATCCTTGAATTTGACGCCTTCCTCTTCCTGACCCTTAACCACTTTGGAACGTATCACTGCCTTCTGTGTAAACAGTTCACGGAGTTCTGATCTGGCTTCGGCATCTTCGCTGATCCACTCAGCAATAATATCTCGTGCTCCCGCCAGGGCATCCTCAATCTTTTCCACACCCTTCTCCGGGTCAATAAATGTAACGACCTCAGCCCGCGGATCTATATCACCCTGTTCGAATATCTTCTCCGCCAAGGGTTCGAGTCCCTTTTCTTTCGCCATCATACCCCGCGTGCGGCGCTTAGGTCGATATGGCAGGTAGATATCTTCCAGAAGAGCAAGCGTTCCGGCTGCCAGAACTTTCGCCTCCAACTCATCGGTAAGATTACCCTGGTCCTCAAGGGATTTAAGGATGGCCTCCCGCCGCTTGTCCAGTTCGTGAAGCTGCTCCCGCCGGTCGCGAATGTCGATGATGTTTACCTCGTCCAGCTCTCCTGTTACCTCTTTACGATACCTTGCTATAAACGGAACCGTAGCACCCTCGTCCAGAAGCTGGGCAGCCGCCCGTACCTGTTTTTCTTTCAGCTTTAATTCTGCCGCAATCTTTATAATGTGTTTTTCGTCCATTCTCCGCAATAATATCCTTTACTTCTTCTCTGTTCAGTTAATCTTCGTCACGTATCGATACATTACCCAGAAATGGGAAAAGCTGCCGAGCATGACAAAGATATGAAAAATCTCATGAAACCCGAAAATGTTGGGCCAGGGGTCTGGTTTCTTAAGTGCGTAAATGATCGCGCCAACTGTGTAGAACAATCCTCCGATCAGAACCCACATAAATCCTCCGAGTTTCAGAGCCTGGATTAAAGGCCAGATACCCACAACAACCAGCCAGCCCATTAATATATAGATCATTGTGGAAAACCATCGAGGCGCCTGGAGCCAGAAAAATTTCAGTAAAATGCCAAGTGTGGCTAATCCCCAGATACTGCCGAACAGGCTCCATCCCCATGGCCCCCTCATGGGAATCAGGCAGATAGGAGTATAGGTAGCAGCAATCAGAATGAAAATCATCATATGATCCAATCTTCGCATCCGCTGAATCCCCTTTTCGGAAAAGGGCAGCCAGTGATATAATGTGCTGGTAGTATACAATAAAATAAGACCGGTACCAAAAACTGAAAATGTTACAAGATGCCAGGGCCTTACAGGATCAACTGACTTATAAATCAGAAGAATCAAACCAACAATGGCCAGGATAGCACCTATGAAATGCGTCAGGCCGCTTACGGGATCTCTCAGTTTTTCAATCATTTTCATCTTTTTTATTAATGGCTTTCAAACATTTTTACCAATCGTGAATCATAGGTAATTGATACCCGTAATGCAAGAAAAGATTATAGATCTAAAAAGGAATCTGTAAAGTGGAATCCGTCCTTGACACATTATAATGTAGAAGCATATAAGGTTACCTGTGATTTTTCATCATGGGGGTTGGAAAAATGGATTCATGTAATATTTGCGGCAAATCAAACATAGCTAACATCTCAAACGATTCGACTGTTTATGTTTGCAGGGATTGCTCATTTAGAATTACTATCATAGGACAGGGGCTCACAGAATGCATAGAGCTCATGCAGGATATTTTCAATTATTGTCCAAATCCTTCCGATCTCAACCGGGTTTTCGTATTTATAGGAAAACAGATGGACAGGCTTTTTAGCGGCATAGCATCCGCGGGAACGAGAAAGAATATCTGGAAGATCATCACGAATGCATACACCGACAAAAGTTGCAATCTTGCATCGAAAGACTTCTTCGATCACCCGGAATACCTTGAAAAAATCAGGCAGGGCATATCCGGAGATACTTATTTACTGAAAATATTCAAGGAAGGGACTTTCAGGTTTGACCTCTCTCAAGAACCCGAAGAATTTGTTGAGCCCCTTTCTGCTTCGGGCCCAGGTATGTGGAGCATAGGGGAACAGTTAGTGTTAGAATCCCTTGAAATCCCCTCCGACTCGGATGATGAAGATATGATTGTATAATTATAAAAGCAACGATGATAAAAATAACAATACCCGGGTATAAAAAATTATTCCTTGAACATCTTGTCCTTGATTACAACGGCACTATAGCCTGTGATGGGAAACTAATTGATGGTGTCATGGCGGTACTGAATGAACTTTCGTCTCAAGTTAAAATCCATATCCTTACAGCTGATACCTTCGGTAACGTTAAAGGGGAAATCCCTGACGTTTCCTGCACGCTTTCAATACTACCTTTAGAAAATCAGGATGAGGAAAAACTTAAATATATTAAGAAACTGGGGTCAGATTCAACCGTCTGTATCGGAAACGGCCGCAACGACCGTCTGATGCTCAAGGCGGCCGCCCTGGGGATTTCCGTCATACAGGAAGAAGGAGCAGCCGTTGAGGCAATCACAGCTGCTGATGTAGTGTCACCCAATATTCTGGATGCACTTCACCTCCTCAGTCATCCCCTGCGTCTTATTGCTACGCTGCGTTCCTGAACGGCAGGATGAAAGAATTTGAACACATTGAGATCCCCATGAACGGCACTGCATAATTACAGATTTAGAAAAGACGGAGACCAAACATGCTGACAACTGAAGAAGCCGTCGAAAGACTAAGCAAGCAGCTTGAACAGATCGACGAGTTGGGAACGAAGACACCATACTCCTCCAAATTTAATAAATGGCATAGCAAAACTGAGGATTTGATCGAAAAGATCTTTGGGAAAAAGACACGTTATCTGGAGGATTTCGACTCAATATACTTTACCCCTATCTTTCTCACCTGCCAAATAAAGGATTCCGTTTTTGAAGAAGCTTATCTCGGCGGGCTTGAGGAAGCACGTTCTCTTCTAAGTCTCCTGATCGAAGAAATTGAATAAAAAGGATAAATCACGAAATATTATGAGTGGAATAAAATTCTTGCTGGGCCCAATGCGCATCCCTTTTCTGATATTAACTCCTGCCTGTGTCTTATTGGGTTTAGGTAGTGCTGTCCGGACATCCGGGAATGTGAATATTTTTTATCTTTTTCTGGTGTTCATCGGAGCCCTGTCTGCACATATAAGCGTAAATACCCTCAATGAATACTTTGATTTTAAAAGCGGGTTGGACTTCAAGACAAAACGAACTCCGTTCAGTGGCGGAAGCGGGACCTTACCCGAAAGACCCGAGAAGGCATATACTGGCTTGATTACGGGCCTGATAACATTTGCCGTTACAGCATTCATTGGATTTTATTTCTTATATGTCAGGGGTCTGCTTCTTTTGCCACTGGGTCTTGTCGGCCTTTTTATTATATTTGCATATACCATCTGGATTGTTAATCATCCTCTCTTATGCCTGATTGCCCCGGGACTGGGGTTCGGTCCGCTTATGGTAATGGGCACGGATTTTGTTCTTACCGGTGGATATTCATGGACAGCGTTCATTTCATCTCTGATTCCTTTTTTCCTGGTAAGTAACCTGTTGCTTTTGAATCAATTCCCAGACGTTGACGCGGATAGAAGTATAGGCCGAAAACATCTTCCAATTGTAGTCGGCAAACGGATAAGCACCATTATCTATGGGATATTTCTTTTATTAACTTACGTGGTTATCATTGTCGGCGTCTATTTTAAATACCTCCCCTGGGCCTGTCTTACAGGTCTCGCTACTGCAGTTATAGCCGTTCCTACCGTTGTCGGAATATTCCGATATTCCGAAAATATAGAGAAATTAACACCTTATATGGGATTAAATGTAATTATAAATATTGCGACCCCCCTATTGGTTGCAATAGGTTTTTTTGTAGGTTAGTTATGAGGGTAGGAATTGATTTTATCGAATCGTCTCAACAATGCAGGGCAGCGGGGAACGTTCCGGCCAAATCCCTTGATCACAGCCTGACAAATTCCCAAATAGTCCGGCTCACACGATAGATGACCGTATCTGCCCTGGACTCATAACTGAATTTAATCATTAAATGGCAAATCACAGGGGTGGTTGTCTTTATGTTCATTCAGGAGTTAGATGATGGAAATTAATTTCCTGCTGGTGGACGCACTCAATCTAATTCGTCGCGTATATGCCGCTCAACCGGGAGATGATGGGCCTGAACGTGTAAAAGACGCCTTAACAACAAGTGTTCGATCGCTTCAGCGCGCCCTACGAGAATGTCAGCCGACTCATGCTGTATCTGTTTTTGACAGCCAGGAACCCGGGTGGCGTCACCAGTTATATGCAGGCTATAAGGCAGGTCGCTTGCCAATGCCCGAGGCGTTGCAATCAAGCCTCACATTATTCAAAGATGCGTTTTTAGAAATTGGCGTTTCTTCATTAATATTTCCAGCATTGGAAGCGGATGATGTTATAGCCACACTGGCAAAAAAGGTGGCGCTAAGAAGTGGCAATGTTGTTATACTCTCGACTGACAAGATGTTCCTCCAGCTACTCTCTGATCATATTATAGTACGCGATCATTTTAATAAACGGGATATGGATCGCACCTTTGTCATGGAAAAGTATCACGTCCATCCTGAGCAATTTGTGGATTTTCTGGCGTTATCCGGAGACAGCACGAATAATATTACAGGTGTCCCA
The DNA here is from genome assembly GCA_964523565.1 of uncultured Syntrophaceae bacterium. Classification (GTDB taxonomy): domain Bacteria; phylum Desulfobacterota; class Syntrophia; order Syntrophales; family UBA6807; genus CAZGAK01. The sequence goes on from CAZGAK010000052.1 coordinate 8,633, forward strand.
ACGGTAGGACCGAAAACGGCAGCGAGGTTGCTAACGGAATTTGGCGACCTGGATAACATTCTGTCAGCGGCGTGCGATATAAAGGGCAAGCTCGGTGAAATGTTACTTATGCATATTGAAGAGGCACGCATTTCGCAATCACTGGTGCGCCTCCGTGTTGATTTTGAATTGGGTTTGAACCTGAAATCATTTCGATACATTCAATAATATAACCCGGATTTTTCTGGGTTTTCCGCCCGATCCAACAGGGGGAGGGAACTGGTAAGCGTCTATACCGATTGAAGGAATGTGTAAAATGTGATAAAAGTTACCAGTTTCCTGTTACGTTCTACTGACAGGAAACATGATAGATTAAAAAGAAACAGCTCTGTAAAAATAGGAGGAGGTCGCAATTATGAAATGTCATGAAGTGGATTATGAAATACTGGGAAATGATATGCAGATTGTGGAGGTGGAACTCGATCCGGCTGAAACAGTTATTGCCGAGGCAGGAGCCATGAATTACATGGAAGACGGTATTACCTTTGAGGCAAAAATGGGCGACGGTTCCCGGGCAGATGACGGAATTTTAGGAAAGCTGATGAGTGCGGGCAAGCGGGTATTAACAGGAGAATCCTTGTTCCTTACTCACTTTACCAACACCGGCAGTGGCAAGAAGAGAGTATCCTTTGCTGCACCTTACCCTGGGAAAATCATTGCTTATGATATGGCCAGGGCAGAGGGAGAACTCCTCTGCCAAAAAGATGCTTTTTTGGCAGCAGCTCTCGGAACGGATGTGGGTATCGCTTTCACAAAGCGCCTTGGAACAGGTTTCTTCGGAGGAGAGGGTTTTATTCTCCAGCGCCTGCGGGGGGACGGCATGGTGTTTCTTCATGCCGGTGGCACAGTGATTGAGAAAGAGCTGAATAATGACGTCCTTCGAGTAGATACGGGCTGCCTGGTGGCATTTACAAAGGGAATTGATTACAACATCGAACGTGCGGGAAGTCTTAAATCTATGTTTTTCGGCGGTGAAGGCCTTTTTCTGGCAACTCTCAGCGGCACAGGCACCGTACTCCTTCAAAGTCTTCCCTTTTCCCGCATGGCAGACCGAATTCTTGCCCATGCACCTTCAGGCGGCGGCAGCAGCAAAGGTGAAGGATCTCTCCTCGGTCGTTTAGGCGGTATGCTGGACGGGAAATAAGAAAGGTTTCAACGGCTCAACATAGAGGTATTATGCTGTTTGACAACAAACCGTATACATTAGACAGGATTGTACGCATCGGTGTCACTGCCGGATTATTATGTGGGCTGATCTGGCTGTTGGGATATCTAAGTGATGTGCTGATTCCTTTCGCTGTTGCCCTGCTCTTGGCCTACATGATGAATCCCCTTGTCCTTCTTGTCCAGAAGAAGATTCCCAACCGCCTTGCCGCCGTGTTTATCAGTTTGTCTGCAGTAATTACACTGATAATTCTTTTATCCTGGCTGATCGTCCCCATGATTATAAACGAAATAACTCACATGGGTAAGCTTTTATCCGAGTTTGTCAACAACGCGGGCCTCGCTGAACAGGCTTCACGGCGTCTCCCGCCGGACCTCTGGCAGGCACTCAAGGATTATGCGTCAAGACCGGATGTCCAGGATTTATTCAAAACTGACAATTTCTGGAAGATTGCCGAGACTGTAGCTCGCAAAGTTTTACCCGGAGTGTGGGGTCTAATAACCGGGACGGCGAGTTTTATAATGGGACTGGTCGGACTGACCGTGATAGGGCTCTATCTTATCTTTTTACTTTTGGACTACCAGAAGGTTAGTGAAGGATGGAAAGGCCTGATTCCACCTGCTTACAGGGAAACGATTACAGGGTTTGTCGAAGATTTTGACTCGGCTATGAACCGCTATTTCAGAGGTCAGGTGGCGGTGGCATCCATTGTAGGGGTTTTGTTTGCCACAGGTTTTATGCTAATAGGCCTGCCGCTCGGAATATTGCTCGGTCTTTTTATCGGACTTTTGAATATGGTACCCTATCTGCAGCTCATCGGTCTCATACCGGCCGTTTTACTGGCACTTATTCACGCCCTCGAGATGGGGAGCAGTTTCTGGGTGATACTGGGATTAACAGGGTTGGTCTTCGTCGTCGTTCAAATAATTCAGGACGCTATATTGGTCCCCAAAATTATGGGACGTGTCACAGGATTAAACCCGGCCATGATCTTATTGTCCCTTTCCATATGGGGCAAATTGCTGGGCATTTTCGGATTGCTCATTGCTCTGCCCATGACATTCTTGCTTTTGGTCTATTACCGGCGTTTTTTAGCCTCAGCCTCTTCCGGAACATCCTTTCCGCCCTCAACTGAGGAATGAATCCGTTCCCTCAATTCAACATATTTTTAATATCTTTCAGACCGGCATGTCCGGGCCAACGACATCCCTGATGTATATTACCCCTCTCCTCTGTAAATTGGAAAAAATATTTTGATTCGTCAGCGCTGAATTTATCGTCGTTGCTTCCGACAGATAGTCTTCCGCAGCGATGAGGACGAAAAGTCCTATAACATAGAACAATATGTACATATAGCTATCGACGAAAACGGAAGAAAATATTACACCAACGATTGTAAGAGGAAATGAATAAATACGAATTAAAAAATTAAATATTTTTATCAGTGGATTATGCGAAACTTTAGAATATAGAAGCAGTGACGAACTTCTATTAACACCTATTGATATCTGGCCATTCTTATATTTTTCTACCACTATTTTATGCAGGGTAGCCCTATCATCGTCTATCATGGAAAACACCTCCCCTTTTGAAGGATTTTCTGCCTGAATTTCGTCGTTTTTCCGGAAATTCTAACAAGTTTGGTAAATTTTATACTAAAGATCCAAAACGAGAGCAATGACTTGACTCACACATGAGGTGTGAAACATGTCACCTCGTACTATAAATGTGTATTTTTTCTTAAAATGTTCCAGATTCATGAAATTCATATTCACCTAACCCAGATAAACTGGAAATTCGAAATTCGAAGCACTAAATGCGAAACAAATCCGAATTTCTAATATTCAAATGTTCAAAACATCAACACCACAGAAGTGGCATTAACTCTATTGTCAAAAGTTTAACTCTTTCCCGTTTAGATATTTGTATTTTTGTCATTCGATATTGTTTCGAGTTTCGAAATTCGATATTCGAATTTAAGTTTTGCAAGGACTTATCAGCCATAAAGAAATTCTTTTGCCATTTTTGCAAGAATTTTACACTTAAGGGACTAAATTAACTGTACTTTTTAACCCTCTGCTAACCTCTCCAGGAGATCTTGAACAGCCCTGTTTTGAGGGTTGATGGACATAACAAAATGAAGTCTTTGGGTAATCTCTTCTTTTTGTGAACTGTCCGGGTTTGAACGACACTGAAGATACTTAATCCGGGCCAGATTGACATGGGTCTCTTCCTGGAAAGGATTAAACTCCAGGGACCGTCGGAAGGCGGCCATTGCTTTCTTATAATATTTCAGTTCTTCGTAAATTGAACCCAGGTTATTCCATACCTGTGCATTATCAGGTTCTAATTTTAATACCTGCCCAAATAATCTCATGGCTTTTTTATAATCGCCGAGCTGGACACAGAGATTCCCCAGATTAAAGAGAGCTTTCAGATAATTCGAATCTTTTTCCAACACGGTTTCATATTCCTGTACGGCTTCGTCAAACATGTCATGCCGGTCATATAAAACGGCTAAACAAAAATGGGGAGCAGTGGCGTCGGGATCTACTTCTATTGCTTTTTTATATTGTTTCACTGCCGCATGATAGTTACCTTCCATTTCCAAAACTTGAGCAATATTGATCATTGCTTCAACGTTTTCCTTATCCAGTTCCAGAGTACGCTCATACATCTGTTTTGCACTACCGGATATTTTCATTCGTTCATAAACATAGCCCAGATTATTGTATGCTTCCGGATTATCCGGTTCCAATTCGACCATTTTTTCGAAACATTTTAATGCATCATCGTAATTTTCTCTCTTAAGATAGCTAAACCCCAAATTCACATAGGCATCTGCAGACTCGTTATTAAATTTTATGCTTTTTTTATAAGCATCTATGGCTTTATCAGAATTCGGCTCAAGACTGTCGTATCGACATCCCCTGATGAACCACTCTCTTGCGATTTTCTCTTTGTTCATTTTAAATTTGCCCGGTTACTATCTGAAAGGGGAATTTAACCCTGTATCTATGATCAAAAATGATTAAAGGATCTACATAATGCTCAAATTGCTTTTTTCCCCAAACCTGTTTAGAACAAATTCCCTGATTTCACCCCATATGCGAACCGGATCAGACAAATTGGCAGATATCAGTTGCGGATGTTGCTGAAGGGTTTGTGCTGCCAGAGCCCCCGCCAACTTGACCCGGTGTTTCTGCGTTGAAGATTGAGCCTGTTTGATGATACTCAGGGGAAGACTTACTTTGATCCTCATGTCCCCGATTTCTATTTCCATTATGTTTTCTTCCCTGGCCACGGTGGCCTTGTCGGGAGGTTTTGATAATTCTTCCGGTTCCAGTTTCTCCGGCACGGGCATGGGTTCCTTTATCTCTGTGCTTTCTTCTCTTTTCAAATCGACTTCATCGGACAGATTTGATGATTCCGTCAAGTCAAGTGGCTCCGCAACGGGCTCAAATTCCTCCTTTTTCTCTGAACCGCCCATTACGACAAAAGCGGTTTCTTCGACAGGAGTCAGCAGTTCCACCGGCTTTAATTCCTCTATAATCGGTCCGGTGTTCTCATTTTCATGATCTGCCAGAGCTTCTTCCGGTTCATGCATTGTTTCCCGGATTTGTTCCTGGATAGCATCTTCGGCTGGTCTTTTTCTGGGCCTTCTCTTCTGGAGGGCAGGACCAGTCAATTTTTGGAAACGTTGCCCGATCTGATCGACCACTTTCCCATTAATATGATCAAATTCGTTTGTCTCTCCTGCCTTTAGACACAACTTACAGATTTTATTGATAAGACGGGGCACTCCATATTCGGAATGCTGCCATAAAGGGGTATAGGCATCGTCTGAAAAAATTTTCGCCTTTCCTCCTGAAAGCTTTAAACGGGTTTCAACGTAAGTTTTCACTAACTCCTCAGATTGTATCTTATCTATCCTGTTGTACGTTCCGATTCGCTGGAACAGATTAGCCCGCTTGGGATGTTCCAGTCGCTGGGCAAGTTCTGTCTGCCCCGCAAGGATCATGGTAAATAAATTCATATGATCATCCTGCATATTGGTAAGTAATCTCAGTTTCTCGAGGTTAACCGGGGCGATGGCGTTTGCCTCATCAATAAATATAAGAACCTTCCTTCCTTCATCTATAGTTTCAAACAATAGTTTATTGAAGATTTCCAACAGGTCCACCTTCCTTGTCAAATCACATTGTTTCCCCGTAATCTGACCGATGATTTCTTTCATAATCTGTAAGAAGGTAAGGCCGGGATTCGTGATAAGGACAATTTTATATTTTGCCTGATCCAAAGAATCTATAATCATACGAAGAGATAAGGTCTTGCCTAAACCCACATCGCCAATAATCACTGCAATACTTTCACCCCCCTCTTCTATTGCAAAAAGGGTCTCCGCTATAGCATTCTCCATCGACGCATGACATTCCACATACATGGATGGATCAGGGACATTGTCAAACGGTGGCTTTTTTAGACCCCAATATTCGTAATACATATGATCTTACCCCTCAGACATTCAAATGTCTTATCAAGCTTTGAATAAACGCTATTGTTTACATAAGGCTTTGTTTTTCTGAATTTGCAAGCTCCTCATTTTCGGTGAGATACTCCAGGACATCTTCTAACGAAAAACGCCTGAGTCTACCTATTTTATAGCTTTTAATTTTTTGCTCCTTGACAAGTTTCATCAAGAAACTTTTGCCGATTTGCAGCATGGCACACACATGGCCCGATTTGAGCATTCTCAGTGTGTTCACCCTGTCAAAATGAAAATTTAAGCAAATCTTCCCATCTTCATGCTGCTGCACACTGAGAGCCGCTCCACTTGATATTCCATTCGTCAAATACTGGGCGAAGTTACTGGATCGAAGCAACTTGCCCTGTTCAGGTGTCAAGTTAAATGAAATCATTTGATTTTCATTCCCCCTTGAGTCCTCATATGAATAATCTTTCTTTTCGTGGACATCGATACCATGCTCAAACACGTGAGATGAAATCACGTTTAATCCTTGAGTTGGTATCATTTCATTATCAGCAATGTAATCTGTCTCATTTTTCAATTCCTGAGTGCTCTTTTTTCTCCTTCTCACTATACAGATCTTTTCCATAATGCTCCTTGCTGCTTCGCTCTCATAAAACCAATGACGGGTTCTGATCCGACACCAGCGTTTTAACAGTAATATAATCGGTTAGTTTCCCCACTTCTTGAGTGTTCTTTTTGTGAAACATCACACATCAAGGGGTATAATAAGTTGATAGTAATATTATTATTGCACCTACCTTACGCCGGACAGTCAAAAAATAAGTGGTTATATACCTTCCTTTTTGTTATGAAAATACACTTTCCTGCATCGATAGTCATCATTTCGGGAACATAATACCAGGAATAACACGATGATTGATAAAACAGAGTAACGTATGAAAAATTACCAGGTAATCGTCATAGGAGGAGGCGCAGCCGGTCTGATAGCTGCAATACAGTCTGCCGAATTGGGTGCTGACACGCTCATTCTGGAAAAGATGGATCGTCCGGGACGGAAACTGCGCATCACCGGCAAGGGGCGCTGCAACCTGACTAATGTAGCACCATTGTCCGAGTTTATCACACACTTCGGCCCCAACGGACGTTTCCTTCGCCAGGCCTTCTCCCGGTTTTTTACGGCTGAACTTATGGCTTTTCTTGAAAAATTGGGGGTTCAAACCGTGGTTGAAAGGGGAGGACGTGTTTTCCCGGCCAGCGGTGAAGCCAAGGACGTGACAGATGCATTGGTACGTCGGGCTCGCGATCAAGGCGTCACCCTGCATACCAGATCAAAGGTAGAACGGTTGCTTATTGAAGGAAAACGGGTGGTTGGGGTACAGTTATCTCCTTCCTCTTCTCAAAAGGGGGAATCGAATTCTGTCGGGCGAATATATCGCGCGGCCAGTGTAATCATCGCTACTGGTGGGGCGTCTTATCCAGCCACCGGATCAACTGGTGATGGGTATCGTCTGGCCAAATCAGCAGGACACACAATCGTTCCTGTTCGACCGGCACTGGTTCCTCTTGAAACGGCCGGTGATATTGCCACCAGATTACAAGACTTGAGCCTGCGCAATGTAACTGCTCGAACATGGGTAAACGGCAAGAAGCAAACTGAAGCAATGGGCGAAATGCTCTTTACCGACTTTGGCCTTTCCGGACCGATCATTCTTTCCCTGAGCAGACACGTTGTGGACGCATTGCGCCTGGGCCGAAAAGTGGTCCTTTCTATTGATCTCAAACCAGCCCTTGACGATAGAAAACTTGATGCACGGCTTCTGCGCGATCTGGATGAAAAAGGCAAACAGAACTTTCGCACTCTGCTCAAGGGGCTGCTCCCCGGAAAATTGATCCCCCTTTGTATAGATTATACAGGAATTTCACCTGACAAAATGGGCCACCAGATAACAGCGAGTGAACGAAAGCGGCTTCGGACCTGGTTAAAAGACTTTCGCCTTGATATAACGGGATACCGTCCTTTTACTGAGGCGATCATAACTGCCGGCGGGGTGGATACACGAGAAGTTGATCCCCGGACGATGGCATCGCGCCTGGTGAAAGGCCTTTATTTCGCAGGAGAAGTAATCGATATAGAGGCCGACACCGGCGGATATAACCTGCAAGCCGCATTTTCAACCGGCTGGGTCGCCGGACAACAATGTGGTTCCGCGCAACAAGCTTCTTCACCAGGCACTTAATGAGACCTTTGCAAAACGCCCCCTTTCGCCCAATTTCGGCGTCAGTCTCAAATT
>CAZGAK010000053.1:0-2441 GCA_964523565.1 uncultured Syntrophaceae bacterium
TTCATTCCTGCTCCGGAAACACATCACGCAATCGCAGCCGTCGCTGAAGAGGCGAGACGTGCCAAAGAAGAAGGAAAAGAAAAGGTAATCCTTTTCAACTGGAGTGGCCACGGGCTCGTTGATCTTGCCTCGTATGATGCTTACCTTTCTGGAAAGCTTATAGATTATGAACTTCCGGAAGAGGAGATCGATAGGGCGAAGGAAACAGTCGGAAAGTATCCAAAACCATAAACGGAGTTACGGGTTTCGAGTTTGAAGTTTCGAGTTAAAAAACTTGCGGCTTTAAACTTGAAACCCAATTCAGGTATAACAAGATGGAAAAATATGAAGATTTAGAGATCAGATGCCCCAGACTTGGAGGGCAGGTCACCTTTGCCTATTGCTTGCAGGAACGGGGTGATCTCCCCTGCCCGCGGAGTATCACCTGCTGGCAGGCATACTTCCCCGTGGAAACCTGTTTGAGGGAAAAACTTACAACAGAAAAGTGGGATCGCTGTTTTAATCAACCGCCAAAGGACAAAATTTCAACCATATTTGAGATTGTCGAGGCAGCGAAAAAAAGAAAGAAGATTTGATGTTGACAAGTTTAACAACATTGTGAAAAGTTAAAAATACTCCCCCTCCCCTTTATCCCCTCCCGCCAGGAGAGGGGAAATTCGACTTTTTGCGAATCCATCAACTTTAAACTTGAAACTTTAAACTTGAAACTCCGTCGTGCAATGGATCTTTTTGATCAACAGGGAAGAGAAGCAGAAGGGATTGTTCGACCTCTGGCAGACAGGATGAGGCCGGAAACCCTTAAGGAATTTGTGGGTCAGGCCCATCTCCTTGCCAAGGGAAGTTTGCTCCGCCGCGCCATAGAAGATGATAATCTTTTCTCTGTAATTTTCTGGGGGCCGCCGGGTTCCGGCAAGACAACCCTGGCACGCATCATAGCCAGTGAGACAAAGTCCCACTTTGAAACATTTTCCGCCGTCCTTTCCGGAGTCAAGGAAATCAGGGCCGTTGTCGATGAGGCAAAGGCACAGCTTCGCTATCATCAAAAAAGAACTATTCTTTTTGTCGATGAAATTCACCGTTTCAATAAGGCCCAGCAGGACGCCTTCCTTCCCCATGTAGAAAGCGGGCTCATTACCTTAATTGGCGCAACTACAGAAAATCCCTCATTTGAAGTTATCGCTCCCCTTCTGTCCAGAGTGCGGGTGATGGTATTGAAACCATATTCTGATGAAGACCTGTCATCGGTACTCGAAAGAGCCCTTAAAGATAAGTCAAAAGGGATTGGGGCACTATCTCTGGAAATCGAGGAGGATGCCCTGAAACATATCGCCTGGGTCGCTGATGGAGATGCCAGGGCAGCACTGAACAACCTGGAGGCAGCAAGTTCTTTAGTTCACAAAAAGAATGGGACCGCCACAAAAATCACGAAAGGGGTGGTTGAAAGAGCCCTGGAGAAAAAAGCCCTCCAGTATGATAAAGGCGGTGAAGAACATTACAATCTGATATCCGCATTTCACAAGAGCCTCAGGGGAAGTGATCCCGATGCTGCAATGTACTGGTTGGGCCGCATGCTCGAGGCCGGTGAGGATCCACTTTATCTTGCCCGCCGAATGGTAAGATTCGCTTCAGAAGACGTCGGGAACGCCGACCCACAGGCTCTTTCCGTGGCTCTGTCAGCCATGCAGGCCTTCCAGTTTATAGGACTTCCGGAGGGAGAACTTGCCCTTGCCCAGGCCGCGGTTTATCTCGCTACCGCACCGAAGAGCAACGCCCTCTATGCTGGTTTCGGAAAAGTAAAACAGGCCATTCATAAAACCGGCACTCTTCCGGTTCCGCTACATATACGCAATGCACCAACAGGATTAATGAAAAATCTTGGCTACGGAAAAGATTACAAATATGCACATAACCATGCAGATGCCTACATCCCTCAGGAATATTTGCCTGAAAAATTAAGAGGCCAAACCTACTATACCCCCACGGACAGGGGATATGAGAAGGTCATCAAAGAGCGTCTTGAAAAATGGCTGAAAATAAAAAGGACCAAACAGAAAGATTAAATCGGTCTCATAAATAGTTCGTTGCATATCTGTTGCTGATTCTTCCAGCCCGCCTCATTGTTTTTCTTAAAAAACGAAAATAATTTATGTATTGTAACGATTATGTACATGAAACGTTATTAGAACAACGTGGATAAATATATGGGATTTTATGAGGACCACAAAGGTAAGATATTTTCTTATCTGATGCGCATGACTGCCGGAGATTATGACCTTTCCCGTGACATTATGCAGGAAAGCTACACCCGTCATCTTGAACACTATGGGCAGGAGAATCGAAGCCTTTCTCTCCTGTACACGATAGCACGCAATGCCCTTATTGATCATAAACGAAGAATGCGAGGTCGTGAACCCGTTCGGGAAGAATATAGAGATGATTCC
>CAZGAK010000053.1:2541-16370 GCA_964523565.1 uncultured Syntrophaceae bacterium
ATCGATAACGAATTGAGTCTTGATGAAAAGATCCAATTTGTTGAACATGTTCATGCAGACGAAGTCTATAAGGATGAAAGTATTGAACTGTTGAACCAGGAAAAAACCATACGTTCCGACGTGATGGAACGGATTCCGCCACTTACGCTCAAGACGAGGAAAAGATTCGGGATTTCCCTTTTTCGTCCTATGGGTATGGTAGCAGCGGCGGCCGTACTGACTGTGTTCATACTCTACTTGTTTATGCCTGTGAAGGGACACACAAACATACCATATCGATTTGTTATTTATCATCCTGATGTGTCCAACGTGGAGGTTGTGGGAAGCTTTACCGGGTGGAAAAGGGTACCCATGGAAAAGATAGATGGGAGCGGTTACTGGGAAATTTCACTTAACATAGCCGATGGTGAACATCGTTTTACCTATATCCTTGATGGCAGTGAAAGGTTTGCTGATCCGACGGCCCGGATGCGGGAACAGGATGATTTTGGAGGAGAAAATTCAATTTTGTCAATCAGGAAAAAGACATGAAAAGTCGAATTTTTCTCATTACTTGTTCTATCATTGTATTTCTGGCGGGATGTTCATGTCATTACTATAAGGTAAAGAATGATACGGTTCATATTTATCTCAAGAAACAGGATGCTGAAATTGTTTATTTTGCGTCCTCTATAGATGGATATGAAAGGCATAAGGCAAAACGGGTAGGTCGAAAAACATGGGAAGTAACTGTCCCGGCAAATGTTGAATTTCGGTATTTCTACATAATAAATGGAACGGCGTATGTTCCTTCGTGTCAATATAAGGAAAAAGACGATTTCGGTTCGGAGAACTGTTTATTTGTTCCCCGTATGTAACTTTTCCTCCCGTTCTTCGTTTATAAATAAAAACAAAACAAGGAGAGAAAAATGAAAAAGCTACTGATTATATTCTGTGCCTTCTGCTGTTTGTCTTCTGTGGCATTCGCAGATGAGGTGGATAGAGGCTTATCTAATATGGCTACCGAACAGATAAAGGTGAGTGCAAGACAACTGATCAATACCGGTGTGAATAGTGACGACGTTATCAAGATGACTCGTCACATGATTCATAATCAATTCAGTCAGCAAACAACACTGAGGGCCCATGAGATTATTATGAGGGCTCATAAGGAGAAATTACCCGTAGGACCGATTATGAACAAGGCATACGAAGGTATTGCAAAAGGAGCACAGGCCAGGAATATTGTAAAGGCAATGGAAGCGGTAAGGTCCCGTTTTACCTTCTCATATCAACGAGCCAAAGAGTTAACACAAGAAGATACCCGGGTACGCAGAATGGGGAAAACTATGGCGGAGAGTCTCTCAGCAGGGTTAAAAGAAAAGGATATGGATGCTATTATGGACAGGTTGCGGGAAAGAACGCGCGACATGAAACAAGATCAGACATGTGAACTTGCCGAAGAGACATTCAAAACTGCAAGAGAGATGGCCCGTCTCGGAGTTTCTTCAGAAGCAACATCCGGGGTGATCGGTCAGGCGCTCAGGAACAGATACAATGTGAAAGAAATGGAGCAAACAAGAAATATGTTTAATACCCGATCGCGATATTCTAATGCTGAAAGCCTTGCTAAAAGCCTCTCAGCACAGATTGGTCGTGGGGAGAGTCCTGGCAATGTCGGCTCTTCGGGCAAAGGTGGTGGACCCGGCACAGAAAGTGCCGGTGGTACAGGTGGCGAAGGTGGTTCCGACAGCGGTGGAAAATCAGGTGGTGGTAGTGGTTCCGGTAATGGCGGCTCGGGCAAATAGGTTCCGGGAAAAATAAAATGAACAGAAAAGGGGGTGTATTATAGCCCCCTTTTCATTATGTGCAATATCATGCCGGAATATTCCACGTTGTACACGGCTATAAAACATTTGGGGGTCAAACCTGACCGCTTACAGGTTAAACTTTATACCCTGCCATGAGTCTCTCTTTTCCAGTTCTTTGTCGATGGAATTGAGGACATCCATCTTGTTTTTCCCCCATTCCGGTGCCAAAAAGATGTCTCGATAACCATCTGCCGTGAGTCTTTGAACAACCATTTCGGGGGGTAATATCTCAAGAATGTCGCAAACGGTGTTTACATATTCCTCCTTCGTTATCATCTGGATTTTGCCCTGTTTATAAAGATCGCCAAGGGTGGTGCCTTCCAGGGCCAGAAGGAGATGGATTTTTATTCCATTAATCGGTAAAGAAGCTACAACTCTTGCCGTTTCAAGGATATCTTCGTGAGTCTCTCCCGGAAGACCGACAATCACATGGACACAGATGTTGATATTTTTCCCCGCAGTTCTCTTTACGGCATCAATAAAAGTATTCACATCATGGCCGCGATTAATAAATTTCAGAGTCTCATAATGAATGGACTGAAGGCCGTATTCCAGCCAGACATCGTAGCTTTTCGCATATTTTTCCAAAAGATCGATTACTTCGTCCGGGACACAATCCGGTCTGGTTCCAATGGCAAGGCCGATAATATCATCCTGTGAAAGGGCTTCATCATAAAGAGACTTTAGCTCCTCGTAAGGGGCATAGGTATTTGTAGCGGTCTGGAAATAGGCGATAAACTTTTTTGCGCTTCTCATCCGAGTGTATAGTTTTTTCCCGTTGTTGATCTGCTCACTCACAGATGGAAGAGTTCCCTGTTGCCTCAACCTGGAAAAGCGGCTGTTACAGTAAATACAACCACCTCTTGCTATGGTTCCGTCCCTGTTCGGGCAGGTAAAGCCCGCATCAATCTGCAGCTTATAGACTTTGCACCCGAACCGGTTAATCAGATAGCTTTTGAAATCATAATATCGCTTTGAATTGTTCCAGAATTCCGGCTTTGACATGAGACCCTCATTTTTTTATTGTCTTTTTCAAGCTAATGTTATTAAACTATTAACCTTAATTCAAGTTATTAAATCTGGAGAATTATGAGTCTGCCAAAAGAATTTGATGTCATAGTTGTCGGGGCAGGACATGCCGGGTGTGAGGCGGCTCTTGCCACGGCGCGAATGGGATGTGAAACGCTCCTCTTTAACATCAATCTTGATTCGATTGCCCTGATGTCCTGCAATCCCGCTATCGGCGGTCTCGCAAAGGGCCAGTTGGTGAAGGAAATCGATGCCCTCGGCGGTGAAATGGCGAAAATCGCTGATAAAACTGCATGTCATTTCCGCCTCTTGAACAGGTCTAAAGGACCTGCTGTTCAATCTTCCCGGGTTCAGTGCGATAAACAGCTTTACAGGCTTGCCATGAAGGAAGTCGTGGAAAAGGAGAAACATCTCTACGTCAGACAAGCCCTTGTTGATGAACTCGTCATTGAAGGAGGAAAAATTACCGGAGTCATTGACAACACGGGATTCTTTTACCGAGGGAAAACCGTTATCCTGACAACGGGAACTTTTCTGAACGGCCTGGTTCATGTGGGTATTTCCCGCCAGTCAGCCGGCAGGGCAGGAGAAATCGCTTCCATCTGTCTGGCTGATTCTCTCAAAAAACTGGGGTTCGAGATGGGGCGTATGAAGACAGGAACACCTCCCAGACTGCGTGCCTCATCCATTGATTTTTCAGTTTTTGAAAGACAGGACAGCGATCCCGATCCGCAGCCGTTTTCCTATACAACGGAAAAACTGCGTGAAGAAAGACTCCCCTCCTATTTCGGTTCCACAACAGGGGCAACTCATGAATTGATTCGAGACAATATCCTGCAATCGCCCCTCTATTCCGGTGCGATAAAAGGGGTCAGCGCCCGTTACTGCCCTTCGCTGGAAGATAAGGTGATGCGATTTGCCGATAAAGAGAAACACCCTGTCGTCCTTGAATTTGAGGGGCTCGAAACAGAAGAGATTTATGCCAAAGGTCTGGGAAACAGTCTTCCCCTGGAACTTCAGGAAAAACTGGTTCATTCGGTTCCCGGCCTTGAGGAAGCGGAAATCATGCGCAGTGCTTATGCCATAGAATATGACTTTGTCCAGCCGACTCAGCTCAAACATACCCTCGAAACAAAAATTGTAAAGGGTCTCTATCTTGCCGGTCAGATCAACGGCACTTCCGGCTATGAAGAGGCCGCCGGTCAGGGGATGTGGGCCGGAATTAATGCGGCCCTGGCTGTCCAGAAAAGGGAACCCTTTATCCTTGATCGTTCCGAAGCGTATATGGGGGTCCTTATTGATGATCTGATCACAAGGGGTGTCGATGAACCATACAGGATGTTTACCTCCAGGGCTGAATACCGTCTCATGCTAAGAGAGGACAACGCCACTATCCGGCTCATGGGAAAAGGTTACGATCTTGGCCTGATTTCACGTGATGACTATAATGATCTGAAAGAAAAAATTCAACAGATTGAATCGGGAATTCAAAATCTATCTTCAAAAAAGATCTACCCCGTATCTGATGTCAACCAGATCCTGTCTGAAATGAATACAACCCCTATTAAGAATCCGGCTACCTTGTACCAGCTTTTAAGGAGGCCCGAGCTCACGTACGACGATCTGAAGGCCTTCGATGGCTGGGAAGAAATCCCCGATAAGATAGTAAAGAAGCAGATTGAGATTGAAGCAAAATACGAAGGGTATATCAAGAGGCAGGCCGAGTCGGTTCAAAAATTTAAGAGCCTGGAAGTAAAAAAAATTCCCCCGGAAATGGATTACGGTGCCGTCCCCGGGCTTTCCAATGAGCTGAAAATGAAACTGACCGCTATTGCACCCGTATCCATCGGACAGGCCCGGAGGATACCGGGAATGACCCAGGCAGCCCTTACGGCGATATTGATTACTATGAAAAAGGCGGAGATGGAAAACAAAAGAATGTAAGACAAGCGAAAGGAATATGCAAAATGGTTGAAGGATACAATCTGTCGAATAAGGTTATTCAATTAATGGAGAAAGGTGTTAAAATACCCAATCCCTATTCTGTGGAAATAGGAGAAGAGGTGGATATAGATAGAATTTCCAGTGATGGAATTGTCCTCTATAGCGGAACCAGGATCTACGGTGAGAAAACACTTGTTTCATCAGGAACTAAACTGGGACATGAAGCGCCTGTTGCCATCGTCAACTGTCAGCTTGGCCCCGAAGTTGAACTGAAGGGGGGGTTTTTCAAAGAGTCCGTATTCCTGGATAAGTCAAACATGGCTTGCGGGGCCCAGGTACGAGAGGGCTGCATCCTCGAAGAAGAAGCCAACGGAAGTCATACGGTCGGTCTGAAACAGACTATCCTTTTCCCCTTCGTAACGCTGGGGAGCCTGATCAATTTCTGTGACTGTTTCATGGCCGGAGGCACCAGCCGCAAGAACCACAGCGAGGTGGGAAGCTCTTACATCCATTTCAATTATACGCCCAATCAGGACAAGGCAACGGCATCCCTGATAGGAGATGTGCCCGGAGGAGTTATGCTCAATCAACCCCCTGTTTTTCTTGGTGGTCAGGGAGGGCTGGTCGGCCCTGCAAGGATAGGTTATGGCACGGTTATAGCGGCGGGAACAGTCTACCGCAAGGATTGCCCTGAAGGGGGTAAACTCTTGAGCGGAAGCAAGGATGAAACTTATGAAAAAGAATTTTACCCGGGGCTTTATGGAAATATTAAAAATAGAGTTTATAATAACATCTCCTATCTGGCCAACCTTCTCGCCCTGAGGCAGTGGTATATCCATGTCCGCCTTCCCTTTTTCCAATTACAGGAATTTGGCCCTGAATTATATGAAGGAGCAGTCGAAAAACTGGAGATGGCCATCGAGGAACGGTTAAAACGATTTGAAGCCCTTTCTGAAAAAATGGAAATGTCAATTGAAATTGGCAGGAAAATTCTCAAAAGCGAACCCGGAGAAAAACTGCTCATGCAAAAAAAGGAATTCATGACTAACTGGCCGGGCATTAAAGAATGTTTTGCGGAAAAAAAGGAAGAGACTATCGCCCTGAAGGAGAGAGACTCATTTCTACAGATCATCCACGGTAGATTAAAAGAAGAAGATACCGGTTATATAAATACAATTCAGTCATTGGATAACGGCGCGATATTAACAGGCTCCACCTGGCTTCAGGCCATTGTTGACCAGATTACAAACAATGCGCTGGATGTCATTCCCTCCTTTAGATAGCAACCGATTGAATAATTAAGTTGACAATAGCGTTGACATTTATTATGATACCCAACATGCAACTCATTGTAATATATTCATAATGATGTGACATATTGGGTGACAATATCATGGACATAAATCCTGTCAAAAAAATCCCGACTTTCAAATCCGGCAATTTTATATTCAGCTGGAAATACTCGCTTAATGAAATAATTGTTCTTCTTGTTGAAGCAGAAGTAGCTTACAAAACATTAAAAGACCTGCCGATTCTGCCTGAGTGGGCAACAAAGCTTGAGGGAGATCTCATCAGGAGGTCTATATTCGGAACTGCCGCCCTGGAGGGCAATCCCTTACAAGAAGACGAAGTTGCTGAAATAATCGATAAGAAGCAGAAACCCGGCAAGATGAAACAGGCAGAACGGGAAATAGAAAATCTCATAGCAGTGTATGATTTTGTAAAAAAACTGGAATCTTCCGGTTCTGCGTTTGAAATTACCGAAAAAGTGATAAAGGAAGTGCATGCTATTATTACAGGTAAAATCGATTACGCTTCTAATCTGCCGGGGAAATATCGAAATCATAAAGTTCAGGTAGGCGATAAGGATCACGGCGGCATTTACACGCCACCGAAGTGCCTGCCGGACATAGAAAAATTAATGAAAGAGTTTACATTGTGGATCAACAGCGATTCCCTGAAAAATGAAGATCCCTATATAAGGGCCGGACTCGCCCATTATTATTTAGGTTTAATCCATCCATTTGGTGACGGAAATGGGAGAACCGCCAGAATAATAGAGGCAATATTATTGAGAACAGCAGGAATTAAATATGTTCCTGTAATGCTTTCGAACTATTATTACAAAAATATGGATGATTACTTCCGTGCATTTTCCATTGCCAGAAAAAACAAGGAAAAAGATACAACGGCTTTTATAAAGTTTGTGTTGCAGGGTGCCGTGGACTCGTTAGATGAGATCAAAGAAGGAATTACTTTTCATCTTGAATTGTTGTTAATGAGGGATTACTGCGATTTTCTGAGAAAAAGAAAATCATTAACCCAGCGACAGTTCGATCTTATAGATTTACTGTTGGATAATCCCAAATCTTTTTCTCTGCAGGATTTATTCAATGCCTCCCCTTTCAATACTCTGTATAGAAATACAAGTGAAAGAACAGCAAGGCGGGATTTGAAGAAATTATTGGAAGAAAATCTATTATATTTAGAAAACGGTAAATACAATCTGAATTTTCAAGTACTTGGATAAGTATCGCGGCCGAAATCGGTAAATGAATCCATTGAAGAAAAAATTATTCCGGGTATGAGAAAGATTCATCGGTTTTAAAATTAACGGATAAAGGAGATTACTAATTGTTAATTGAACCAACTATAATAATTATTGTACTGGCAGGCATTACGGCTCTTTTCTGGATATATGCTGACAAAATTTACCAGTCGCATTACAAAACGAAAAGAGATCATCCATTTGTATTCAGGATAACCGGTTTTAATGAAAAGTACTTAGGCAACCCCGATCTATGGATAAAGCATTTTCGTATTCAGCTAATTCTCATAGCCGTGCTTTTTCTATGTGCGTTATGGATATTGGTGTATGGGCTGTAACAAAAAAGGCGCGTGGTTAGAGGTAAAAAGAGGTGGGTCCTTTCTTACAATAGATGCTACAACGGGATGCCTCTTGAATTCCCTGTCCAGAAATTGTCTGACCAGGTTTCTGTCCCACCCTTTCGGATGTGAAAACTGCCTGTAGAGGGATAAATCCCCTTCATAAAAATCTGTGGTCTCAAGCTTCTCTGTATCCGGTCCATAGGCCGGCAGGTTAAAGACGGCAAGATTTAAAAAACCGACGCGGTGTTTAACCGTGAATTCAAGGGTCCGCCGTGCCTCTGTGAGGCTTTCCGGGGGAGTCCCGAAAAGCAGGTAGACATAGGTTGCTATCCCCGCATCTTTCAGATTCTTTAATGCGAGAGATGCCTCCTCCAGGTCAATTCCTTTTTGCAACTCGTCGAGAACCCCCTGATCTCCCGACTCCAGACCGAGCTTCAACATGGTACATCCCGATTGTTTCAGGGCTCTGCAAAAATCCGGATCCGTCAGATGGCGGGATATTCTGACAAAGCCATACCATGGTACACCCGGTGGATTATTAACCAGTTTCGTGAGTAGTGCCGGACTGATCGCGTTGTCCAGGAAATGGATAAGAGCCGGTTTCTTTCTCCCAATCAGAGAATGAAGATCCGTGACTACCTGTTTTGAAGGAACGGAACAATAGGGATTCCCCTCAGCTCTTTCAGGGCAAAAGGAACACCGGTTCCAGTAACATCCGCTTGAGGCACTGTAAGGCAGGATGAATCCGGGAGCCATGTAATCGTTTTCGTTAAAGATATCGTAATCGGGCATATCATAATTATCTGAAGGTGTTTTGCCGAGGATAGAAAGTAGCGGATCTTCGCCGGGACCGGCTACCAGATCATTTACCAAACCGCTGAAAGGATTTTGCCAGCCCGGTTTTCTCATCCATGAGGTTACCAGCCCGCCACCCATAACAAGCCTTATCCAGGGGCAGACCTGTTTCAGAAAGCCGATCATGGCAAAGGTGCATAATGCCTGGCTCAGGTAATTTAACGAGAATCCCACGATTGCGGGTTGTTCCTCTTCCAGAAGCGCAAGTAGCCGTTTTTTGAAATAAGGGTAAAATGGATTTTCCTCCGGCATTTCGGAAGCCCTGATAAGATCGGCACTCCTCACAGGGGATAGTTTTTGATCCTGATAATTGGCAAGGCTTATATAAACGCCAGAAGACCGGATTGACATTGCAAGAACACGATTTACGTCTGCGACTGCCCGTTTGTACCGATCCGGATTTTGATAGGTATCCCTGTGTTTTAAAGAAGCAAGATTGGCCATAAGATTGCGGTTAGCCCGTTTGGTCCATGTATCCGGGAATGTTTGCGGTGAGTTCAAAAGGCTCAAAATACCTTCAAGATTTGCATCAATGGCCCTGTATCTGACATTATGACGATTCAGGGAGCCTGCAATTTTTGCCAGTCCGGCAGGTGGTTCACAGGGTTTTGCAATGGGTGGATAAATAAGAATCATGGTCTTTAGTTTCCCACATCGATCGAAGTAATCGATATTCCCTTTTCAAATGTTAAGGACTTGTCCATCTTATAAATTGAATATAATGCGTTTGCAATAGCTAATGCGGCAAGGCCGCAAAGGCAAAAGGTTTTTCCTTGACTCTTTGTCCTTGTACCTTGTATCTTTTCACTGCTGACGCAGAGATTGGGCGAAAAGACCATTAATCCACAGAATCATCAATTAAGCCGTACTTATCGTTACCGACAGGAGTAAAAATCCGTGCCGGCTAATTTACCACCAGCATATCTGGAAGCGGAAAAAAGGTATCGGGAAGCAAAAACACCGGAGGACAAGGTAGATGCTCTGGAAGAGATGCTTGCCGTCATTCCAAAGCACAAGGGTACTGATAAACTCAGAGCTGATCTTCGCCGGCGTGTTTCTAAATTCAAGGATCAAGCCCAGAAGAAAAAAGGAACATCAAAAAGAAAGACAGCCTTTTCGGTCGAAAAGGAGGGAGCTGCCCAGGTTGTGGTTATCGGTCCCCCCAATTCGGGCAAATCATCTCTTATTGCTATATTAACGAATGCCTCGCCGGAAGTAGCCGACTTTCCTCACACTACACAAAAACCAACACCCGGAATGGCTTCCTATGAAAATATCCAGTTTCAACTCGTCGATACGCCGCCTATTACCAAAGATTACATCGATCCATTAATGGCGGACTTGATTCGGCGTGCCGACATCGTGGTCATCCTTCTGGACCTTTACGCCGATGCCTTACAGCAATTCGAAGACACAATTCAAATTCTTCAAACACTGCGAATATTTCCGGAAGGAACCCCTGTTACGACGGACCTGACAAAACCTCCCTTCATCAAAAATATGCTTGTAGCCGTCAACAAGATGGACAAACCTGAAGATGAAGAAACTCTTGAGATATTTACAGAGCTGGCCGACATGAATTTACCATGTTTGGGCATGTCCACGCGCACCGGGAAAAATCTGATGACCTTTATCGAAACGCTTTTTGATCTATCCGAGGTCATCCGGGTATATACAAAAGTTCCGGGCAAGGAACCCGACATGAAAGAGCCATTCGTAATCCCTAAAGAAAGTACCCTGGAAGACCTGGCCTGTAAGATACACAAGGATTTCGTGAAAAAACTAAAGCACGCTAAAATATGGGGCACGGCTGTTCGAGACGGTCAGATGGTACAAAGAGATTATGTCATGCAGGATGGTGATGTTGTAGAAATACATATCTAAGGCGGCAAAGGCGAAAGGTCAAAGGCTAAGGGTTTTTCGGAATGTTCCCCAATAATTGTTTGACCTTTTCGCTTTCTGATGTTAATATTTTTACCATCTAATTGCTCTGCTCACACAGGTCGTTATACTTGATCCACTCGAAATCTTGATGTTTCAATTGCACTTACCTTTCAGAAAGTATTCCTTTTTGGTGAGCGGTGACCACCGGTCCAAATACTGGGTGGAGACTTTGTCCCGGGGCGTCAGGACATGGATATTTAAGATATCCCTCAAATCCTGCCATCAGGAGCGCCGTTCTCGATTGTGGCCCGCTCACCTCTAATTCTTGACTTAAAAATCCTTTTTTGTATAAAGTGGCGTGAAAGAGTAGGGCCTGTTCCCCGAACAGGCCGATGCTGTGTATCTGGATAGTATCCATAAAAATCAACAAGTTATATCAAATTCGGCCAAACAAGTTACTTGAAAGTCAAAATTCGAATGGAGATAAACATGATAAGTAAAAGAGTGTCTATCCCTGTGGGAGAGAAAGAACTTGTGTCGGGGGTAATTACGTTACCTGAAAAATATGATGACAAAAAAGGAACAGGTATTATCATATCTCACGGTGCCGGGAATGATATGGAAAATCCGATGATAGTTTTTTTAGCAGAGGGTTTGGCCGAGGCTGGCTATCTTACGTTACGATTCAATTTTCCATACAAGGAAAAGGGAAGAAAGAAACCCGATTCCCAGCATGAGCTTGTTTCCACATGGCAGAGCGTCTATCGGTATCTGAAGGAAAATTCGGAATTCAAGCCGGATAAAATCATTGCAACAGGAAAGTCGATGGGTGGCCGTGTGGCTGCCCAGATGAGTGCTGACGGTCTCCTGAAGCCGGAACGCCTTGTGTTCTTTGGCTATCCCCTCCATGCGCCGGGGAAAAAGGATCAACCCCGTGACGCTCACCTCTATCAGATTAAAATACCCATGCTCTTTTTTGCCGGCACAAGGGACCCGTTTTGTGACCTGGCAACAATGAAAGAGGTATTGGGACGTTTGGATGCTTCCTGGGACCTGGAAACCATAGACGGGGGAGACCACTCTTTTGACCTGCCGAAGTCTGCCGAAACCTCTCAGCAGGAGGTATATGATCGAATTTTGAGCAAAACGATAGAGTGGTTGGGCCATTAGATGTCGGCGTAACCATATCTTCGATACAAATCTCAAGTGTACATGTAAGTATTCATAGTGGTTGACGTACTGCGGAAATTGACCGTTGTCGTCCTGTAGAAACGATTAAAAAAATAGAAAGGTGAATCATGAAGTTGCCGGTAACAACAGTAATTGATCGAGATCTCTGCAACGGCTGTGGACTGTGTGTGTCCATATGCCCTGTTCAAGCACTTTCAATGATAGACGGCAAGGCGGTCGTAACGGGAGATCGCTCCCTGCAGTGTGATCACTGTGCTGCTATCTGCCCGACGGGTGCGATAACCGTATATGGCGTTCATAAATATGCTCTCGATCTGAAAACGGTAACAAACCGCGACGAATGGCTTCCCTACGGTTCTTTTGATACATCCTCGCTGGTACAACTGATGCGGTCGCGAAGGTCGTGCCGAACGTTTTCAGAACAGCCAGTGGAAAGAACGGTCCTCGAAGATCTCGTGAAGATCGGTATCACCGCGCCAACGGGTACAAACTGTCAGCTCTGGACTTTTACCCTTTTGCCCAATCAATCCTCCGTGGAAAAGCTTGGCGAAGCAACAGGTCGATTTTTCAGACGGATCAACAAAATGGCGGAAAAGAGTTTTCTCCGTTTTTTCTCAAAGCTTTTCATGAAGGATGCTCTGGGGAAATACTACCGGGAATATTACGACTCCATTAAAGAAGGACTTCAGGAATGGGAAGAGACGGGAAAAGATCGCCTGTTCCACGGTGCCCCGGCGGCAATTCTGATCGGTATGAGGCCCGGAGCTTCAACTCCCTGTGAAGATGCGCTCCTGGCAACGCAGAATATCCTCCTCGGTGCCCACGCCATGGGGCTTGGTTCATGCCTGATCGGATTTGTTGTCGAGGCGATGAAGCATGATCCGACGATCAAAAAGCGCATCGGTATTTCCCGGGAGGAACACATTTATGCGGTAATCGCATTAGGGTATTCCGAAGAGAAGTATATAAAACCGGCAGGACGAAAAAAAATTGTTCCGAGATACTATGAAGGGTAAAGGCTGAGCCCTCATTTTCAGGTGAGATAATGCGAAGAAAAGATAAAGAAATTACCGATACCGAAGTAATTGATGATATCATCTGCCGATCAACGGTCTGTCGCCTGGCATTGAGCGAAACCAACCAGCCGTATATAGTTCCCGTCTGTTTCGGTTATAGAAACCGGATCCTCTATGTTCACTCTGCCCGGGAAGGTAAGAAGATCGATATTCTCAGAAAAAACAACAATGTTTGTGTCGAGTTTGATGTGGATCACGAAATCGTGAAAGCCAACCAGGCATGTAAATGGGGAATGAAGTATCGAAGCGTTATATGCTATGGCACAGCATCGTTTGTCGATGACGATCGTAAGAAACGAGAGGCCCTCGACGTTATTATGGACCACTATGCAACCGGCTCGTTCGAATATAACGACAAGAACCTCGCAAATTCGATAATAATCAAAATTGAAATAGAGAGTATGACGGGGAAACAGTCGGGGTATTGAGAAAAGACAGATATATTTTTCTTACATTGGCAAGTTGTTTTAACTCTTTAATTTCATTTAAATGATAATGCTATCAAGCGAATATCTGAAAAATTTAGACGCTGATTTTTTCAATCGATTATAGTAATGTCAACAAATTAGCATAGCTTGCCCCCCGTTATTATAAAGGTAAACCGATGTCTGTCTTTGCCTGACGGTAACAAATGACAGCAACGCAACATCGTGAAGCTACAAATGGAGGAAAACGGCATGGCCAAATCAGAAGATGCAAAAAAACAGGAGAAGAAAAAACCACAGAAAACAGCCAAAGAGAAGAGGCAGGCAAAGCAGGAAAAGAAAAAGAGCAAATAGCTAATCAGAGAAACAAACAGGGTAAGGTTTCAACATTCAACAATTAGCACAGTGATTTGTCAAATGTTGAGACCCGACCAGTTTTTCTCTCTTTCCTGCGCTTGTCTATTCGTCTGTTTAGGATTTCTTCTTCTTTTCTTTGCCCTTTTCGGGTGCGCTTCTGGTGAAGAGATTGAAAGTTTTACGATAACCTGTGACGAAATATTGTAACCGTTGCCGGTTAAGTTTAGTTTGTTAGGTACTGGCAAGCTGTTTACACTTTTCGATTTTTCAACAATGATCAAGGTATGAAAATAGAGTTTTATCCATAGTCCCTCACAAACAAAAGGGCA
>CAZGAK010000054.1:0-16315 GCA_964523565.1 uncultured Syntrophaceae bacterium
GTAAATTATTTTAAATAGTTATTGGATTTAGACTTTTTACGAAGGCATCAATATTAAAGCTAAAATAATATAAAAAGGGGGAACATATCAAATGTCATCTTTAAAACAAACAAGGGTAAAAGGAAACCTCATATCTCTTAATAGAGTATCTCCTAAAGCATATATCTTTTGCATGCTTTTATGCTTTCTGGCAATCTCCTTCTGGCCTGCAGCGACTTATGCACATGGTCCAGGTGACGTCACATTGAATTATGATTCAAACTCCCACATATTAAGCGTAACTATTTCTCACTCCGTATCGAATCCTCAGAAGCATTATATTAAGAAAATAACGATCACAAAAAACGGAAAACCTCTCGAGACATATGAATACAAGAGCCAGCCAGACCCTTCTTCCTTTACGTACACTTATAACGTAGAAGCAAAAGAGGGGGATACACTGAAAGTTAAGGCTAACTGTAAGTATTTCGGATCAAAGACAAAAGAACTTGTCATTGGCAAGTAAAACAATTCTATCACATTAGAGCTCAAAGACAGGTACAAAGACAGGTAACCGGAATATGCTTGAGATCCATGCAGGTTTTATGTTGGCAGGATTTTTTTCAATGCTTACCGGTGTTACCATAGCAATGTCTGCGAGAAAGAAGAAGTGGTGGCTCTCAATTCACAAAAAGCTTGGCTCTGCTGGATCTTCATCTGTTATTCTTGGTTTTATAGCAGCGCTATATATGGTTTCCCGGGATACAGGCGAGCATTTTGCCGTGCCGCATACATATCTGGGCATTGTCACAATTCTCGCTGTCTCGTTCACATACACAATGGGAATTATGCAGTTTAAGGTCAGGAGAAAGGCAGTAAATATACGGTTGATACATCGGTGGTCCGGCCGTGTACGTGTAACCCTTTCATTAATGCTTCTCAATGTACTGTCGGGATTTTTTCTGACTGGAATGCTTTGAAGGAATGATTTCGGGTAGAGTAAAAAACCTGTAATATCTTTCGATTAGGAGGTGCGATATGGATTTTCCTGATTTTTCCCTGGATGTTTCACTGTTGGAAAAAGCAAAAGAGCCGGAGCAGGAGGTTATCTACGATCTACTCATCCTGGGAGGAGGTCCGGCTGCCATGAGCGCAGCGGTTTATGCTGCCCGAAAGATGATGAACCTCGCCATCATCACCAGAGACTTTGGAGGACAGGTGCGCGAAACCTCTGAGGTCGAGAATTGGCTTGGATTTCAGAGCATAAACGCCAAGGATCTCGTCGACATGTTTGAGGAGCACGTTAAAAGCTTTGATATCGCTGTAAGCCTGGGTGCTTCCATTACCGACGTCAGAAAAGATGAAGAGACCTTTAAGGTTTATACAGATGATGGCAAAACTTATTCAAGTCACACCGTTATCGTGGCTACCGGCAAACGCCACCGACCGCTCAACGTGCCCGGAGAAAAAGATTTAGTGGGAAGAGGCATAGCCTATTGCGCTACCTGCGATGCCCCGTTTTTCAAGGGGAAAAAGGTGGTTATAGCAGGTGGCGGAAATTCGGCCTTTACTACCGCCATAGACCTGTTGAAGGTGGGGGCTGAGGTAACCCTTATAAACTTCATCAAAGGGTGGCAGGCGGATGCGGCTCTTCAAGGAAGAGTGAAACAGTCTGATAAGGTGATCTTGTTGGATTACCATCAACTTGTCATGATCGAAGGTAAGGACAGGGTAACCGCAGTGGTTATCAAAAACCGGGAGAACGAAAAGGAAGAAAAGCTGGATACGAATGGGGTCTTCGTTGAGATCGGGCTTTTACCCAACAACGAATCTGTCAAAAATCTCGTAAAGTTAAATGAGCAAGGCGAGGTGATTGTAGATTGCTCCTGCCGGACCAGTGTAAAAGGCCTCTTCGGCGCCGGCGACGTTACCACCGTTCCGCATAAGCAGATTATAATCGCCGCCAGCGAGGGGGCCAAGGCCGCATTGTCTGCATATGATTACCTTATCAACAAATCTCTAATTTAAGGAGGTGTGTCATGGGAATGCTTAAAGAAAAAGACAGGGAAAAGCTGATAAATCTCTTCAAGGAAATTAAGGAAGATGTCAAGATCGCAATGTTCACCCAAGAGATGGAGTGTCTGCATTGTGAGATGACCAGAATGATGATTGAGGAAGTATCCGGTCTTTCGGACAAGCTTTCCCTTGAGGTACATGACTTCGTGGCCGAGGCTGACCTGGCCAGGAAATACGGAGTGGACAAGATTCCGGCCATTGTTCTCTCAGGTGATAGGGACTACGGTATCCGCTTTTACGGAGTCCCTGCAGGTTATGAGTTCAATGTCCTGATAGAGGATATCATGGATGTGGGAAAACGAGACTCCGGACTGGGTAAGGATGTGATGGCTGAGCTGGCCAAAGTTGATCAACCCGTTCACATACAGGTTTTGATCTCTTCTACCTGACCCTATTGTCCAGGTGCGGTTCGCACTGCTCACCGGTTTGCCATAGCCAGTGACTATATTACCGCTGACATGGTGGAAAGTTCAGAATTTTCTTTCCTGGCGGTAAAGTATAATGTCCAGGGAGTACCCCACACAGTCATTAATGAAGAGCACAGCATAGTGGGTGCACACCCGGAGATGGACTTTGCCCATGAGATACTAAAGGCTATCGGAAAATAGAGAAAGGGGTGCAAAATGCAAAAAAGAAGCTGTCTCATTGTGTTGTCAGGAATTGTACTGGTCTTCTTTTTGAACACGGCTTCCCACAGCCTTTCAGATGCCTTTAAGGAAAACATTTACAATCCCGGAAAGCTCAAACCAAAAGATAGTATTTTGAAGGTTAACGTAGGGGATCGCGCGCCTGATTTCACGCTTCCCGCGGTTTCCGGGGGGGAAATCTCTCTTTGCCGATACCTTGGGAAAAAGAATGTTGTCATATCTTTCGTCCCTGCCGCATGGACACCCGTCTGTTCGGACCAGTGGCCCGGCTACAATATTGTAAAAGGCATATTTGATAAAAATGATGCCATACTTCTCGGAATTTCAGTGGACAATATCCCGACCCTGTTTTCGTGGACGAATCAGATGGGGAAATTATGGTTTCCCATTCTCTCCGATTTCTGGCCCCATGGAGGGGTGGCGGATGCGTATAGTGTATTACGCACTGATGGAACGGCGGAAAGGGCAATTTTTATCATCGATAAGGCGGGAATCATTCGCTACATTGATGTGCACGATATCAACATAAGGCCTCGCCTGGAGTCTATCGTCAGAGAACTGGAAAAGCTCAAATAAACAGGTGAATACTGATATGTCACCACCGATTTTGGAAGAAACACTTGAGCATCTCTACGGAAAGTACAACAGGCGCGAGTTTGTACATCCCGATCCACTGGAGTTTCTCTATAATTATGATGATCCTCTTGATCGGGAGGTTGTGGGACTTATCGCCTCTTCTCTCGCCTATGGCAGGGTTCCTCAGATACTGAAAAGTGTTTCGAACGTTCTCGAAAAAATGATGCCTTCACCTTCGCGATTCATCGAAGAATCCTCCATGGGATCGCTTTTGGATATATTTTCCGGTTTCAAACACAGATTTACCACCGGGGATGAAATTGCGGCAATGCTGTTCGGCATGAAAAACGTTATTATGAAATACGGTTCTCTCCATGCGTGTTTTAAAACCGGGTTTATAAATAACGGCGAATCAATTTTACCGGCCATTACCGAATTTGTGGAAGAGCTAAGCAGCGGGTTTAATTGCCGGAGCAACAGTCTGCTGCCTTTACCCGCAAAGGGGAGCGCATGCAAGAGGATCAATCTGTTTCTCCGCTGGATGATTAGGCGGGATGATGTTGATCCTGGAGGATGGGATGATATATCACCCTCAAATCTCGTCGTTCCGCTTGATACACATTTACACAGAATCTGCCTCGCATTAGGTCTTACAAAACGCAAACAGGCAGACATGAGGACCGCCCTGGAAATAACAGATTCATTCAGAGCTGTTGTTCCTCACGACCCGGTACGATACGATTTTGTCCTGACACGCTTTGGAATCAGGAAGGATATGAACATTACGTCTTTTTTGGACGAATGCGACACAAGAACAACCATTCAGTATAACAAAAGGATTGCATATGAAGCTTGACAAATGGAAAATTTTCTGGGGCGCAGTATTAATCGCACTGTCGGCATTTTTTTATTTCACCCACTATCTGATCTTCAGAGATCCCCACCACATTTTCATTTATATGGTGGGAGATATTGCATTTGTATTTATCGAAGTATTGCTCGTTACAATTATTATCCATGAATTGCTGAATTACAGGGACAAAAAGAGCAAGCTGTACAAACTTAACATGATTATTGGAGTCTTCTTCAGTGAAATCGGGACAGAGCTTCTGAAAATTTTTTCCGAATTCGATCATAATGCCGAAAAAATGATGGAGGATTTCGCCTCGTGTAAGAACTGGCTTGATCAGCGTTTTTCCAGTGCACATAAAGACTGTAAGAGCCATAAATATGACATTGACAGCCGGAAAGGAGATATGGAGGCGTTAAAAAGCTTGCTTTTGAATAAAAGACACTTCCTCGTCACTCTGCTACAGACTCCCAATTTGCTGGAACATGATACTTTTTCTGACTTACTCTGGGCGGTGTTTCACCTTACCGAGGAGCTGGCATACAGAAAGGACATCAGGAATTTAAAAGATGCCGATTATAAACATATCGCTAACGACATGAAGAGAGCATACGTTCTTTTAACCACCGAATGGCTGGCCTATATGAAGCACCTGAAGGGTGACTACCCCTATCTGTTTTCTCTTGCCATGAGAACAAATCCTTTTGATCCGGATGCCTCACCGGAAATCGAAAAGGAGTGATTTTAAAAGCGGGGGGATGACAAATTGGCAAGCTTATGACTTTCAAGTAACTCGTTTGGCCGAATTTGATATAATTTGTTGATTTTTCTGGACACTATCCCTACATACAGCATGGCCTGTTCGGGGAACAGGCCATGCTGTATGTAGGGGCCGATGCCCCCATCGGCCTTAAACATGCTTTGTGAAAGTTACTTTCCATTATAATGCCGCAAAACGGCATAGTGGCACTTTTTACGAATGCGTCAAAATTAGAAGAAAAAAAGAGAAGTCAGGGATATTGAAGGTGAATCATGATCGAAAATCTTCTTAATAACCCGGATGCGTATTTGCATGGATCAGTTATCCTGGCGCTTCTTGCTGCATATCTGGGGGGTATCCTGACAAGTTTCACGCCCTGTATCTATCCGGTAGTTCCAATCACTATTGCCTATATCGGGGCACGGAGCAGCGCTTCGAGGCTGAAGGGCTTTGTCCTTTCTATAGTTTATGTTGCGGGTATGTCTTTGACGTATACCGCTTTAGGTGGTTTTGCGGGCCTGTCAGGTAAATTATTCGGACAGATTCAAACGAACCCGTGGATATATTTTGCGGTGGCAAATATATGCATCCTTATGGGGCTGTCCATGCTCGGAGTTTTCATGATTAACGTCAGGATTCCGGGATTTTTAACAAGGTTTCAACCAAAAGAAGAGAAAAAGGGAATCCCGGGAAGTTTCATTGTCGGCGCTGTTTCAGGACTAATTGTAGGACCCTGCACCACACCGGTACTCGCTGTTTTGCTGAGTTTAGTTGCAGCCAAACAAAATATTGTTTTCGGGATGAGTCTTTTGTTTGTATTTGCATTCGGTATGGGAACATTGCTCATAATCCTCGGTACGTTCGCCGGTCTTATAGCGAACATTCCCAAATCGGGTATGTGGATGACCAGGATTAATAAGGTGTTTGGGTGGATACTGCTGGGTATAGGAGAATATTTTTTGATAAAAGCGGGAATATTATGGATTTAAGGAGACGAAAATGAACAAAACGTGCAGGTTTTTTATATTTATGTTTTTGACACTAAGTTTTCTCGGTTTTTCCAATCCCGCAATCTCTTCACAGGATAAATGGGATATCAAAAGGCAGAGTATCGAGGAGCCGGCCCCCAATTTTACCCTTGAAGATTTAAATGGTGATAAGGTCAAACTGAGTGATTATAAGGATAGATTGGTTCTTCTCATATTTAGTACCACATGGTGTCCGCATTGCCGAACATCAATTCCCTATTTAAAGGAAATACATCAAAACTACAAAGACAGAGGTCTTGTAATCTTTAATATCGATATTATGGAATCTCAAAAAAGGGTAAGCTCCTTTGCGACCAAATATAAGCTCCCTTACAGAGTACTTCTGGATAAAAGGGGAGAAGTGGCAAAAAGCTATGGAATAAGAGGTGTGCCAGCTTTAATTCTTGTTAACAAAGAAGGAACGATTGTTTGCCGGCAATGTCGCTCAGTTGACGTCCTGTTAGAGACATTATTGGCTCCATCGAAATAATTGTTTAACTTTAGTTTTTACGTTAATGAGGAGAATGAAAATGTCAGACTTTTCAAGGAGGGAGTTCTTAGAACGATCTGTTGCCTCCGGTGTGGCAGGAGGACTTGTATTAACTGGTATGGGCAGGCACGCTGAGGCATCTGTTTCAACTCCGGTAGGTACCATGATTGATTTGACGAAGTGTGATGGGTGTAAAACATTAGATGAACCTGCCTGCGTAACCGCCTGTCGTGAGGAAAACAAAGGGCGCTTCCCCGAGCCGATCAAGGAGAACTGGCCCTTACTGCCGGGGATCTTCACGGGCAAGATCGACAAGGAATATGCAAGGCATAGACACAGTATCTGGCATAACCGGGCGCTTAAGGGTTAATTGGGAATGGATTCATATTTATGAGTTATGAAAAGTAAAATTGCCTCATCACTTAACATAAGATTCAATCCTGTTGCTATTATCTGGTCGGACGAAAAACCGGAAGATGCGCTCCAGTTTAAGCAGGGGAGATGGGGATGTGTCATGTCTCTTTTTGCAAATGCAGCAAAGGGACGTACTGCCGTATTTGACAGGAAAACCTTCGGATGTTGGGGCGGAGGTGTAGGTTTAGGATTTGGAAATCAGTATTTGAACGTCCCTGGCGGCATAGAAGAATTTTACCATTTTTTATCAACCGGAAACAATATTCGGGGAATACGCAGAATGGCGGCTGAAAAGGTTTGCAATTTTGTTGGAAATAATCTGCTAAATGAAGCTATACATGGTGAACGGTATATAAAAACCCCTGAACTGGTAAAGATGTTCGTCGAGTCTTTGCCGATTGTTGATGTTCCGGCAAAATATGTTGTCTTTAAACCCCTTGAAAATGTGGATTCGGACAAAGAAGAACCTGTCATTATCATCTTTTTAGCCAATCCTGACCAGCTTTCCGCACTGGTAATCCTGGCTAATTATGGAAGAGGAAGTTTTGAAAACGTTATCATTCCCTATGCGGCCGGATGCCAGACCATCGGCATTTTGCCATACCGGGAAGTAAAATCTGAAAATCCGCGAGCAGTCGTCGGCCTTACCGATATATCTGCAAGAAAAAATGTAAGGAGCCAGCTGGGCAAGGATCTGTTCACGTTTGCCGTTCCACTGGAGATGTTTAAGGAAATGGAAGGTCATGTGGAAGGCAGCTTCCTTCAAAGAGAAACCTGGAATGCCTTGAAGGGGTGATTCCGGGTAGATAGAGATCGTTAGAAAGAGTGTCATAAAAAAAGGGGAATATCTGATGAAAGATTTAATTGTAAAAAACAGGAGTTATCGCAGATTTCATGAGGATTTTTCTATAGACACCGAAACATTGAGAGATCTGGTTGATCTTGCCCGGCTTAGCGCATCAGCCGGAAATAAGCAGCCGCTGAAATACATGCTGTCCTGTGATCCGGGAAAGAACTCTTTAATCTTTCCAACTCTTGCTTGGGCCGGTTATCTTTCAGACTGGCCCGGTCCGCCGGAGGGGGAAAGACCATCGGCTTATATTATTGTGCTCAGGGATACAGAAATAGGTGATCCCTTTGGGTGCGACCACGGAATCGCCGCCCAGAGCATTCTCCTTGGTGCAACAGAAAAAGGGCTGGGCGGTTGTATAATTGCTTCAGTAAAGCGCGATAATCTCCGGAAGGCACTTGAAATACCTTCTCGCTATGACATTATTTTCGTTATTGCCCTCGGTAAACCCGCGGAGAGAGTCGTGATTGAGACGGTTGACTCTTCGGGAAACATAAAATACTGGCGGGACAGTGAAGGCGTACACCATGTCCCGAAGCGGCCTCTTGAAGAAATTATCATCTAATTTTAAGTCCTTGCTACGCACTTTCATTACCCAAAGATTGACGGTATTTGTGTGAAGCCCGGGTCAAGTCTCCATTCCTGACAAAGATTTTGAGGGGGGGTATTTTGACTGCGCCTGATTCTCTGTCAAGAATAAAGATTTGACCCCCGTCTTTCCTATGCATGCTTCAAACCATATCTTTGAGTTGTGTAGAAATATCAAGGAATTCTTTAGGTGAAACGATCTTGATTCCCATATAATCTTGAATTACGGTGAGATGTTTGTCCCCTGAAATGACATAAGCGGCCTTCAACGCCACAGCACATTCTAAGAATTTATTATCATTGGGGTCTTCAACAATAAACAGCTCTGGAGTCTTTGCGGAAAAAAGAACATGAAAGCCCTGAGCAAAAAGTTCCAATAACTCGTCTAATTCTCTTTCGTTTTGAAGCCCCAGACGTCTGAGAACTCCAACATATTCATCGATGATCGGCTTAGTAAGACAAAAAGTTATTTGACCGGTTTTCCAAAGATCAATGATTTTTCGAGGGTTACCACCAAAAAAGGAGGAAACAAAAACATTCGTATCAACAACAACTCTGATCATGATATCTCCACAGCGCGGAAACCCTCGACTTCAGTCGTGGGTAGTTGACTGACCTTCTCTTACTTCTTTGATGGCAGTTTGGATTTCTTCCGGCCTGGTTCCCTTTGAAATTAATTTTGTGCCGACACGCTTCCATAAATCATCGATATATGATCCTATATCTCTATTTCTAACATAGTTTTCCAACAGTTCCCTGATAACTTCACTGACATTTTTCCCCTCGGATTTAGCCAGACTGCTGACCTTGTTTTTAAGGTCAGGGTCTACCCGAACTATCACCTGAGTACCCATTGTTGACCTCCAATATGAGCTATATTGTTATTACAACATATCACATTGGGCATTAAGCGGTAAAGTTATTTTTTTGGGAGGAATTCAGGGGAATTCCCAAAACTTATCATGGATGTCCCCTTTTTATATTGTTGTTTTTACGCTTTGTGATATGATGAGGACAATCTATGGCACAGACTTTTGCTATCTTTGGCATGCTCCAAATTTATACCGATAATGCTCAAGAGTTTCTATAATCCTCTTACATATGTAAATGGCCATGGAAAGCGAAAATGTCCTTTATAAATTTTTTCCTTTAACCAAGCCAAGTCATGTTCCCATTCAGTTATTGCTTCCTGAAGGCTTTTGTCGTTTTTATGCTTCGCATTTCGCGTAAACGTCGCAATTGAATTCGCCAGTTTGAGCAATCTCTTCTGTGATTGGGGCTTACCCCATTGTTCCATATATTCTCGGGAGATTACATTAGGTAAGATAGATGTAAACATGCCATGTAGTATTTTTTGACGTTCAATAACGTTTTTTCCTCCAGTACCCACAGAATATCCCATAATCTTGAGCATTCCTACCTGAGGCAAATTAACATACGGATCACTTGGCTTAGCGACTTTTGGTTCAGGCTTAGGCTTATACAAAGGATAATCTTTGTAGGTGATATACCCCAATGCAGGATGATCTTCAGCAAACAATTTGAATATGGAGTATTCAGTACAAGGATCTTTGCCACAGGCTATATAAGCCATAACCATTTCGTGTGTATAAACTTTTATACTTTTACCCTTTCGCTTTCTAAAATGTTGATCAAGAATTTCTTTGTCCCAATTATTTCGACCAACAATTAAAATTTCAAGATTTTCATTTGGTTCATATGTCTTAATATTTAAAAAATTTAAGAAGTAATCGAAATCCTCCTCAATAAACGGACCAGAACCAGTAGTTACAACTCCCTTTAAGAAAGAATCGCAATAGAAATCTTTCTCTTCGAAAAACCATTGGCGAATCTCTCGATTATGAAATGGGTCATTCCTCATATCGTTCTCCATATTTCCTCATCGTTATTGCTCGAATTCCGGCACATTCATTACACCCGGTTCCCTCCTGCCTTTGATTGGAAATCCATACTCCCTACCAAGCTACATCCAAGCATCTCTTGCAGGTCTTCAATTTAGTATACCGTTACCGGACTTACCTCAGCGAGATATTGATGTATCTTCTATGAGAACCTTAACTGAGGTACCTTCGTATATACCTTTGTCATTTTCATGATAATTTATCTTCAAATCACGGCATGTTCCACGAAATGAAATTTTATCACCCAGTTTCAAGTACTTTAAGCCTCCAGATTTGCTTATCAATGTAAGGATTACATCATTGTCACAATCCACAATAACTATATATTCAGTACTATGTCCCTCATATACATTTTTAACAGTACCCGAACCCTCAATTCTACGATTTTTTAAGTAACGGTCGAAGTATTTTTCGCGTTCAACAGCCGTTTGTTTAAGGCATGCTTGGGCAGTTTGACAAATGTTGTCATATGCCATTACATTTGAGCTTAATAATGGGATCAAAACAAAAAACAATAGGGCAAGCTTTCTCATTTGCCTACCCTGACCCAAATGCTTTTGAAAAGTTATCAACAACTGCTTCATGTTAGAGCTATCAAATTTCATCTTATCCTTCTATTTCTGGTTTTGCTTTGAAAAGATCAAAATCCTTAAATATTGCAACCGCATTAAAAAACACAAAAACCCCGCTCTCCTTCGAAAACGGGGTTTCTATTAATTAATCCATGTCTATCTCCTGCCTGACAGTAAAAGGGTTTTAACTAAAAAACACATTTCATCAATAGCAAGGAACTCGCCGTGAATAATACACATTTTAAATTAATTGTCAAGGTGGGTGCAAATCCCTTGTCAATAGCAAATCCCTGATTCACCATCAAAAAAATAAAAACCCCCGTTGCCCCTGTAAAATCAGAGCGATAGAGTTGTTTTAGCAAGACAAACCCATCATCAACGGGGTGTAGGCATTATGGCACAAGACATTCTTCCTTTCGTATAAAACTGAAAAAACACAACAGGAATGACAGCCTAATAACCCAAATATCCATATTTTTTTTAGGCGGTTGATTTGGTAAGTCCTTAGTCCTTGACACAAGCTCTTTCCTTTATATATTGTGAAAAGTCATATTTCCCCACTGGTGGGGGGATTAAGGGAATGTATGGGTGATGGAATATTCAGAATAAATAAAGGATAAGTAAAAATAGATATGAATTCTTTCGAATCGGTAAAGACAGGTCTCCTTCAAATCAGCAGAGAATTTTCGTCTCTTTTCGATACGGCGAAGTCGATTCCCGGGATATCCACGGTTCCTTTTGATGGCTGGGAAAAAGCAGGTCGTACCGTTGAAGAGCAGATCAGTGAAGATATATTGAGGGTGGCCGTTGTAGGGGCCATAAAGTCGGGCAAGAGCACGTTTGTCAATGCGCTTTTGGAGGGTGATTATCTCAAGCGAGGCGCGGGCGTGGTAACCTCAATCGTAACAAGGGTCAGAAAGGGTCCGACTTTACAGGCGAATCTTATTTTCAAGACATGGGAAGATGTAAATTCTGATATTGAACAGGCAATGGTTCTCTTTCCAACTCTCGAACATATTGCCGGTGACGGACATTTTGACATAAGGCGCGAAAAGGATCGAAATGAATTGAAGAAGGCGCTGAGTTCCTTGAGTGCCGACCAGCTAATCTTCCAGGATACACATGATACGAACGCTGTCTTGCTGTCTTCTCACTTAAAGGGATACGACCGTATAGCGGCAATACTTTCCTGGGAAACAAATACCAAACAATTTCAAGGGCCGGACTTTATCAGGCACAAGGATTTTGTAGGGGATGATTCCCTTGCCGTTTACCTGAGCGATTTAGAGCTGCAGATACCCGCAAGTCAAAACCTTGATGACAATATTGAAATTGCAGATTGCCAGGGCAGCGATTCTCCAAACCCGCTTCACCTCGCAATGATTCAGGATTACCTTCTTAAAACCAATCTGATTATATATCTTTTGAGCAGCAGGACAGGAATCCGTCAGGCAGATATCAAATTCCTTTCTATGATCAAAAAAATGGGTCTTATGGAGAATATATTCTTCGTATTAAACTGCGATTTCAACGAACATGAAGACCTTAAGAACCTTAAGTCTCTTGTCGAAAAGGCAAGAGAGGACATATCGTTCATTAAACCTGATCCGGAGATCTTCACCTTTTCCACACTGTTTGATCTTTTCAGAAGGCTTGGAGCCGACATTTCTGAAAAAGACAGGCTGAGGACGCAGCAATGGGAGAAAGAAACTGAACTGAGGGAATTTTCAGACGGGGAAAGAGAACGTTTTAAAGCAGATTTATATGATAAGTTAACACGGGATCGGTTTAACCTTCTGCTGAAAAATCACCTGGAGAGATTTGCGGTTATGGCGGGCAGCCTCCGGGACTGGGTGAAGATAAATAGCGATATACTCACGAAGGATGCTGATGGTGCCAGGGAGATTGTTGATAAGATAAAATATGAGCAGGAACAGATGGCTCAGGTAAAATCAATGATCAGTGATACTCTTGAAGGAGCATCGCAGAAAACAAAGCGGGAGCTCGAAACGGATATCAACCGCTTCCTGGATGTACGTTACGGAGACATTACTAAAGATATTCAGGAATTTGTAAGAAGCTATAATATCGATTTGCGGAACAGTGAAGACGATCTTGACGGAATGGGCTTTTCAGCAACCGTTTATATGGTTTTTCAGGAGTTCAAACATACCCTTGATCTTTTTATGACAGAGACGATCAACCCCCGATTGATCCAGTTTGTCCGGCAGGAAGAGAAAAAAATAAATGACCTGTTGGATAAAATTGCCGGTCCCTATGATGCAATGGTTAACGATACCTTTCGCAGATATGAAGAGACATTGAGGAACCTGGGGGTACAATTAACCGGACATGATTTGGGGGGCGAATTCTCTTTTAATGTGGATACAATAAAGAGGATGGCAGGTCTCAGTGTGCCGCCCCTTGTCTCTTCACTCCAGTACACCACAAAGATTCGAGCGGAAGCTATTATGCGTCTCGGTTATTACAATTTTGCCAGCTTTATAAAAAAATTATTCAAAAGACCGATTCAAAATGAGAGAGAAGGGGAAATTTATGCTTTACGTGATAGTTTAAAGAAAATTAAGCGAGAAACAGAGCGGTCGATTGTCTTTCATTTAGGTGACTACAGGGACAACCTGAAGTTTCAGTACATCTATAAACTTGTCGACGTGGCTTCGAATAACCTTCATGACATGTTGCTCGATCGTTTTCAGATCTTTACAACGGATATATCGGAAATGATGGATATGATCGGTAAAGAGCATGAAGTTAAAGAAAAGGCAATAGAAGTTCTCACGAATATGGACGATTCCCTGCAAAAAATCTCATATCAGATAGATCATTTAAAGGGGAAAATAGACTTTTAAGTTTTTACTGTATGACAGCCTCCTAGTGTCGTGGCAAGCTTGCAATGACGCACAAGCCTTCGTCATTGCGAGGCCGAAGGCCGTGGCAATCTCTTGGATTATGCCAAGTTAGCTCCCAGTAGCAGGAGATTGCTTCGCTTCGCTCGCAATGACACTCGAGACTTGACACGACACTAGTCAAGCAAGTTTGCCGCGTCAAAGTAATAACGCATTCTCAGCTCGATGCGGTAGTCATTCTGTTTTTCACCGAATTCGGAGTTGTCGGGCCCTGTGAGGAAACCGGCCTTCAGCCGCAATTCGAGGTTTGTAATCCCCGTATAAAGAATCTCGGGAGAAAGAGAACAACTTTTATCGTTAATGTTGTATATGCATGTGATCGACGGTGTGAGATAGAGAATGTCAAAGGGCTCTTTCTGTGAGATGCGCAGGTACATATAGTCCCTCATGGGATTCGGCCTTCCGTAATTGCCTTCGGTCATTGTATTTGCCTTCTTCAGGAGTGTTTCATCGTTTGACGTAACGTATGAATTATAGCCGTTGTCCACGAGTCCGAAAAACCCCTCCATCTCTTCTTCGGTGAATCCCGTTCCGTTCCGGTAATATTCACAAATAAAAGTCGTATCAGATTCCGTGAGATACCTGATGCCGAAAAGATAAATTTTCGCGTCATAGGTTGTCTCTGTTTTATTGCCGGCACTGTCAATAGTCTTTTTTGTGATGTTGTCGATATACGCGAACTCGCCGTGTATTTCAAAGTTTGGGGTTATATTCCTGGAAAAGTCCGCTCCGAAACGATCCGGTTTGCTGTTTCCCTTTAAAAACATGAAATCGATGTCCGTATCATAGAGGAGAAGATAGAGTTTGCATGCATAATTTGTGTTGTTCCGCACGCCGAATTCACTGTTTACATGCTCATACACGGGAATCACAACGGGAGTGACGGATATGGTCTGCAACGGCCCGGCGAAACTCTTTATGTAATCTGCCGACGCCATTATATATCCCTCAAGGGCGAGATCGGGATCATCGGGATTTTTCGGCCGGCCGACGAATGCTACAGGATTCCATGCGTAACCCTTTCCCCACTTAAGAGCTTTTTTACCTGTACTGATGTTGAAAAAGGAAGATGGTTTGACGGACAGATATCCTTCATCGATGGTAACATCCGTCCCGGATTTGATATCCGACTCTGTTTTATTTATATTCGACCGGATATAGACCTCTGAAATCCCCTTCTTGTATCCCCCGTTCATTGACAGCTTGAAGTTGTATTCATCGAGGTAATCTTTTTCCGGCCGGTTATAAAAGTTGAGTTTGTAAAAGGCGGCATCATGATCAAGCCGGAAAATCTTCGGCGTAATTTCCAGGTACCCCCCAATGGTGTACGGCTTTTTTTCTATCTCCTTTTCTATTTCTGAGATGTCAAAGGAATATTCATCCTGTGCAAAAGCAAACAGCGGCACAAGGATCAGAATTAACGTTATAAATTTTATTAATTTCATTTATCTGCCAGAGTTGTTTTCCACCATCAGTGCGTAGCGTGCCCCCTCTGTGGGGCACAGAGGCCCCACGCTACTTTTAGTCCATCAGAGTTGTTCTCCACCATCAGCGGAGTGAATCAAGATTCGGCATAAAGGTCATGGTAAAGACCTCGTCATCCAGCTCCCGTGCCTTCATCTTTGCGAAGATCATGATGGACTTGTATCCCTTATAGAGGGGGCTGTCGGTTTCGATTACCGCCGGCCGTACGATTCCGTCGCCGAAATCTTTGATATCTTTAAAGTATATGGTCTTCACGAGCATGGAGGCTTCGGTAAGGCACTCGATCCTGACGGGAACGAGCTTTTCCTTATTGGCCCACATTTTCAGCCTGTCGTAGGCAACGGTCTTTGTCTTTGCCTTCAGATGAAGGATGTATTCGCCGCCGATGTCCTCCGCCTTTTCCACGTTGTATTCAGACGTATAATCGAGTCGCAGTATGTCGGAGTTGTTGAATACGCCGCCGACCACGGACTGGAGACTGGTGATACGGATCGGTTTCCCCACATTCGGGATATAGAGCCACATATTTTCACCCAGCCGGAGAGTGCTTCTCCCCTTTTCGCTTGCCGGTGAGAGAAACATGGCGGCCACCTTGTCTTTTCCCTTCTTCACGGTGAACAGTATAAATTCCTTTTTTTTGCCGTTCGGTTCGATATTGATAAGTTTTTTATATGATTCGTATGAATCGGGGTTCAGATTTCTGTCAATCTGAAGAAGAAGACTGTTCCCGTCCACTGCTAATGCCGGGGCGGCCAGGAGCAGCAACAATATGGCTATTATGATTTTTCGCATGGTAATAACTCCTTCCTATACATGTCTTAGTGCTTCAATAGGCTCCATCCGCGATGCCTTGAAGGCGGGCTGGAGGCTTGCCGCTACTGATACTACAATGACTGTCACTGAAACCATGAGAATATCGGCTGTGCCGACATGGGGCGCCAGCAGCAGCCCGGTCTGCCGGCCGAAATTGAAGGTGATATGGGAAATGTTCAATATGTATATTATTATGCAGCCTATCGCATCCCCTATGAACGCCCCGAAGATGCCGATGGAAAGCCCCTCAAGAACAAACATGGAAAGAATCTTGCCCGGCATCGTTCCTATGGCTGAAATGGTGCCTATTTCACGCATGCGTTCATAAACCGCCATTA
>CAZGAK010000055.1:0-16278 GCA_964523565.1 uncultured Syntrophaceae bacterium
ACCGGGTCTCTCTTCTGGCGACAGGCCATGGCAGCCATCAACAGCCCCCGGGCATTATCGTCCAGGCAGTATCCCTGTTTCCGGCTCGGCACACTGTAGTTCGCATGCTGGATAATACCGGTATCGTCGGTGAGCTGCCTGACGTGGGCCAGATCGAAGGGGGGGAGAACCAGCGGGTCGACGATAGCATCCTCTCTGGCGCTCACCTCCGGATAGGATCGCGCCACATCGCACATGAGGTTGGCATATTTCTCCCCGATAACGGGCCATGTCATCTGCCGCCCGTAGGTGTAAGCCTTGTGTCGCAATTCGAGCAGGGTGGAAGGGTTATCCAGGAGTTCGTTGAGGATACCGGCCAGTGCGTTTGAATCGTGAAAACCAAACAGCCTTCCCCTCCCGTCCGCCAGGAGTTCCTGCGCGTGCCAGTAGGGCGTAGAGATTACGGCCGCCCCCGCTCCGACCGCATACGCCAGGGTCCCGCTGGTGATCTGGGCTTCATTCAGATAGGGGGTGATGTAGATATCGATGGCGGAGAGATATTCGAACAGTTCCGCTGCGCTGACAAAACGGTTATAGAAATAGACGTGTTCTCTCAGATTATTCTTTTCGACCAGGCGTCGCAGATAATTCCTGTACTCCTCGCCCGAGGCACGCAACACGGCCGGATGTGTTTTCCCCAATATGATGAACACAACATCCGGATGCCTCCGGACAACCTGCGGCAGGGCCTGGATTACTGTTTCAATCCCCTTGCTTCGGCTCAGCAGGCCAAAGGTGAAGATGGCCTTCTTGTTCTCCAAGTTAAACTTCCTTTTATACTGATCTCTCTGAACAAGATCGAGATCGGGGACCCCGTGCTCAATAATCTCAATCTTATCCCGCCGTACATCATAGATTTCGGTCAGAAAATTGATCGCCCGGGAACTCATCACTACCACTTTCTCAGCCTTTTCACCGATCTCATGGAGGATGGCCCTTTCGTTATAGGAAGGTTTCTCAAGCACTGTATGCAGGGTAACAACAAGGGGAATCTTCAGCCGATGGATTAACGGAAGGATATAGATGCCGCTGTCACCGCCGAATATCCCGAATTCATGTTCCAGAACACAGGCATCGGCGTCACTGTAATTGATAAACTTGACCGCCCTGAGATAATCCCGTTGATGGTTTTGCCGGATGACATGTCTAACCTTCTCGGGATACGAGTAGTCCTGACCCTCATCATTGATCGCGACAACGGAGCACTCGACCCGATCGGTCCTTTCCAACGAGTCGACCAGATCCCACGTAAAGGTAGCAATCCCGCATTCCCGCGGGGGGTAATTCCCGATACACGCAACTTTAAACTTTTCCATTCGGATCTCCTTAAAATTGTCAGTTGGGGTTCACCTTCCGGCGATACCAGTGTGAAGGTGGCGGATGTGCCGCCCTGCACAAGAGGTAACGCAAAGATCGGCATGTTCACTGGAAGTGAAAGCGTTCGACAGGGTAATCGATATTTCCCCTCAGCCTCCTCCTGTAACAGGGGAGGCCGGGGGGAGATTGTATGATCCTTTTCCTGACTCTGGCTAATCCATCAAATAGGCTATATCTTCCCAGGGGTGACGATACAGGCCCTGTTTGAGTCTCTTCTGGTCGAGATAGTGTCCCGTGAAGCCTATGCTCCTGCCCAGAACGAAAAGACCGTTCAGTGCGCCCATCCGGATGTATTCGTCTGCCTCCTCCCTGGAGAACTCGGACCTCAGAAGGTCCACGAAGCATATGCCTATGCAGCCGTCCACGTTCAGGATCAGGTTATCTCTTTTACCGGTGGTGAGATTTTCCACTTCTAAAGCGTAATCCAGAAGAGCAGTGGTTTTAAAGTGTTTCTTGGCGTAATTCTTTATAATTGACACTCTCATATCCGGGTTATGTATAGACTTGATTCTGTGACCTATACCCTGGATGTTCGCACCTTTCTGTTTCATGGAGTTGACAAACTCCAGCGGGGACAATCCACTGTCAAGGGCTTCAGAGAACTGCAGCGCGGCTCCGTCCAGCGCACCGCCAAACCGTGGCCCGATACAGAGTAACCCTGATACCAGAGACGATATCAGGTCTTTACCCGCCCTGGTGGCCACGATTGTGTTATGGGCGCCTGAAACTGCAGGTCCATGATCCGCAGTAACCATGATAACCATATCGATGAACTTCGTTGCGTAATCAGGCAACAGCTTTTTGAACCACAGAATGCTGAGGACTCCGCCGACACCGATATCCTTCTTGAAGACCTGCGAGATGGACATGTTTCCGTACATGAGTTCCTCGCCCCTGTCATCCGATATGGTGGAGATAAAGCTTGCCGGTTTTCGAATCGAGCCCGTTGCAAGCGCTTTGTTGATATCAATCGGAATCGTCGGAGCTTTCACTTCCGGTGCGGGTTTTATGGCACCCTTTTTTACAAGTTTTTCATAGGTCTCGTTGATCTTCTCGGCATAATCATCGAATGAGTCGGGAACGATTGCTCCAGCCTTCTTTAATGCGGCGTTCTTGGCATCTGCCGTTTCAATATCGGCATCTGCCTTGGCTCCCGCGTGCCCGAACTGAACCTCTGTCTTGAAGGCTTTTGTGCATGTTCCGGTTACCCACATAACCAGAGGTTTCTTGATTTTCTTTTTCTTCAGTGCATCAACGATTTCATATTCATCCATCCCGCCAACCTCTCCGAGACAGACAAGCATTTTTACGGCAGGGTTTTTTTCATACCTCAATAAATGCTCCAGCAGGGTACTTCCGGGGTATCTGTCGCCACCTATGGCTATTCCCTCATAGATGCCGTCTGTGTTTCTGGCTATGATATTGTATGTTTCGTTGGAAAGGCCGCCAGACTTGGAGACAAAGCCCACAGAACCCGGGCGATGCATTTTCGATTCTATGATGTTTTCTATTGTTCCCCCGGTGTTGCCGATTTTGAAGGCGCCGGCCTGAATACCACCCACAGTGGCAGGTCCGATAATCACTTTGCCAAGTTTTTTGGCCTTCGCGTTAAGTTCCTTCATCCTCCGCTCGGGGACACCTTCGGCGATCAGGACAATTGTTCTGAGCTGCTTCAGTTCGAAGGCCTCCTCTGCGGACTGGGCAGCAGACCTGAAGGATGCGAAACTGACAAGAACATCTACATTCTTATGTTTCTCAGCAGCCCTGGCAAGGGATCTATAGACGGGTATCAATATTTCCCCGGGACCAAAAAAGAATTTCTGTAAGGACTCACTGCCTGTCGTGTTTATTATTGCCGCCACTGATGGTGTTTTTCTTCCCGCGGCATGATCGAAATCCAGCATTCTCTGTGTAGCATTTACCTGCATGTTATAAATAAATGCCTGGGTATCGCGGTTGAACAGTTCGTAGCTTTTTTTATCAGATGCTTTTCTTGCAGAAGCTTTTTTTACCATTTATTTACCTCCCTCCAGGGCCATGGAAACTATCTTTGTCATGTGCGTCTCGGGACCGTATACCTCAATGGGCATACCCAGTTCCTGTCCGAGTGCCCTCATATTATCCAGGCCCTCCTTGTAATTAGGCCCTCCTCTTCTTACGTAGATCTTTACCTTGTTGTCCTGCAGCTTCTTCTTGTATTCCCTGAGGGCTCGTATTATCCCGTTGAATGTCTTTGCCACATCGGTAAAATTCGCTATACCTCCTCCGATGAGAAGGATCTTGCCCCTGGGATCCTTCTTTCGGGTCATAAGATCCATAATGATCCTCGCATAGATGTATGTGAATTCTTCGTTGGGATCTCCGGAGTATTCGCCATAGTTTGCCATTTCATCCATGAAGCCCAAGTCTGTAATTGTATCCGCAA
The DNA here is from genome assembly GCA_964523565.1 of uncultured Syntrophaceae bacterium. Classification (GTDB taxonomy): domain Bacteria; phylum Desulfobacterota; class Syntrophia; order Syntrophales; family UBA6807; genus CAZGAK01. Next base: position 3,842 of record CAZGAK010000055.1, read on the forward strand.
ATATGACGGATGCGCCGCCCCCGGCTACCATGGTCCAGACACGTCCTTCCGGATTAAGTACGGTCAATTTAAGGGAGGCTCCTGTCTTGGAATCAAGCTCCTCTATGTACTCCTCTTCCTTTGTAAGCATCCTGCCGAATGGTGACGGGAACTCTATGGCTTCCCACTTCCCTCCGCTTACAAAAGAAGCCGTATCGTCAAGCTTGGCCGCCAGATCCAGGGGTATGACATTCTTTCCATCTACTATAAATGGGTTTATTTCGAGATATGCGTAGTTCAGGTCAGCGTAGAATTTAAAAAGCCCCTCTATAAATTCGGCGATAAGGGTCTTTCTTTCCTTCGGAACCTTGCCGAGGAGTTTCTTTTCTATTTCCTGGGCCGTGGGCATCTCTCCTATGGGTACAAGCAGTTTAACAGCCTTGGCGTCAACATCCCCGACATTTATACCTCCCTCGTGATGGAAGAGAATGTTGTCACCCTCCCTCTCCGAAGTGATAGCCACGTAGTATTCGTCTTTTTCATCGTGTGGTACAAAGGGCTCGACTATGAAATGGTCCAACACGCCGGTGACGCTGCCCACGGTAACCTGTTTGTTCATCCGCGCTCTGATCCACTTCTCCACGTCCTTCCAGTCGGCATTAAGGAGCAGCAGCTTGCTCTTGCCCCTTCTCTTTATGAGCTGATCGGGCTTTACCACCAGTTTTTCCTTCTGTAACCACTTATACTTGTCGGGAAGTTTCTTCAGATCGGTATCAGGTCCCACGGATATGAAACTGTTTTGGATCTTATATTTCCCGCCGGTATAATCTTTCAACAGGCGCGCCATCATAATCTTGCCGTCTGCTTCTCTGATAGCTTTCTGTGCCATATCTTCTCCTTTGCTACAGTCTTTTTTCGAGATTTTTCTTGATATGATCTATGAATTCATCAGTATAGACCTGCTTGTTCTTAGGATCGGGGTCTACGACCCTCATGAGATCACCGGTCAATATTCCGCTTTCAACGGTTTCAAGAGAGGCATCTTCAATCTTCTGGGCGAATACGGCGACTTCGGGAGTTCCATCAAGCTCAGCCCTCTTCTTTAGACATCCGGTCCAGGCAAATATAAGCGCCATGGAGTTTGTGGACGTCTTCTCTCCCGCAAGGTGTTTATAGTAGTGTTTCTGAACAGTTCCATGGGCTGCTTCATATTCAAAGTACCCGTGCGGTGATACGAGAACCGATGTCATCATGGCAAGGCTTCCGTAGGCGGAAGCAAGCATATCGGACATGACATCTCCGTCATAATTCTTGCAGGCCCAGAGCATGCCGCCTTCCGATTTCATCACTCGCGCAACGGCATCATCAATCAGGGTGAAGAAATATTCTATTCCTGCCGCTTCGAATTTGTCCTTCCAGTTTGCCTCATATTCTTCTTCAAATATCGCCTTGAATTCGGCATCGTAAATCTTTGAGATCGTGTCTTTCGTGCTGAACCACAGATCGACCTTCTGATCCAGAGCATAGGTAAAACAGGCCATGGCAAAGCTCTTTATGGACGCATCCAGGTTATGAATTCCCTGAAGGACTCCCGGCTCCTTGAATTCCTGGATGACCTTTCTTATGGGTTCGCTGCCGTCACTGGGTGTGAAGACCAGTTCGGCAACGCCGGGTACCGTGATCTTCATCTCAGTATTTTTGTAAACGTCACCATATGCATGCCTGCCGATGTGGATAGGTTTCGTCCAGTTTCTTACTCCCGGCTTTATATTGTTAACCAGAATTGGAGTCCTGAATACGGTTCCGTCAAGGATTCCCCTTATGGTTCCATTCGGACTTGGCCACTGTTTTTTCAGATCATATTCCTCTACTCTTGCTGCATTAGGGGTGATTGTGGCACATTTAACGCCTACCCCGTATTTCATGATGGCGTGGGCCGAATCCACAGTGATCTGGTCGTCTGTTTCGTCCCTCTTTTTGAGTCCCAGGTCGTAGTAATCGATTTCCATCTCCAGGTAGGGCAGGAGGAGTTTGTCCTTGACCATCTGCCACATGATCCTGGTCATTTCGTCTCCGTCCATCTCTACGATGGGTGTTTTTACCTTTATCTTTTCGGCCATCAGTTATTCTCCTTATTAGTTACTCTTTTTAATCTTGATATATGAAAGTAGCGTGCCCCCTCTGTGGGGCACAGAGACCCCACGCTACATATGTAGACTCAACTTCCAGTTAATCCCGACGCATCAGGATAGTGGAGTTTTTTACAAAACCATCACTTTTTGCTCCTGATATATGAAAGCATGCCGCCTGCGAGAACAATATCCTTTGCCCTTTCAGAGAGATCATAGTCAACCTCGAATTCCACCCCTTTGGTAGTATTCTTGACAACCAGAGCTTCGCTCAGGCGGATCTTTTTTTGTATGTCCGGAATTTCAAGATTATCTCCCTGATCTATTGTGTCGAAGTCTGCTTCATTCTTAAACGTCAACGGAACAATGCCGAAGTTTATCAGGTTCGCCGTGTGTATCCTTTCGAAAGACTTGGCGAGAACTGCCTTCACTCCCATATACATGGGGCAAAGCGCCGCATGTTCCCTCGATGATCCCTGCCCATAGCTGAGTCCGCCTACGATGAGGTTGTGCCTTCCGGAATCCTTTATTTCCATGGCCCTGTTGTAGAACTCGGTGTCAAGAACTTCGAACAGAAATTCGGAATACTTGGGTACGTTGGACCTGTACTTCATCTTGGAGCCTGCCGGTATGATGTGGTCCGTGGTGGTATTGTCCTCCACCTTTATGGTTACGACGCCGGTCACAGTTTCGGGCAGCGGGTCGTTGGTTGGCGGTTCTCCTATGTTGGGTCCTCTGTAAATCTCAATGCTGCCCGGGTCATCGGAAGGGGGAAGTATCATTGAATCATCTATTATGAATTCATCGGGCATTGCAATCTCGGGATACGGTATTTCAAGGTCCCTGGGATCCGTAATCTTTCCCGTTATTACGGCCGCGGCCGCCGTTTCCGGGCTTACGAGGTAAACATTCGCGCTCCTGGTACCTGACCTGCCCAAAAAGTTCCTGTTGCTTGTTCTGAGGGATACGGCATCGGTCTGTGGTGACTGGCTGTTTCCTATGCAGAAACCGCACGCGTTCTCTTCCAGTCTGACACCAGTTTCAATGAGATCAGCCAGGGCACCATTCCGGGCCAGCATGTCCACTACCTGCCTTGAACCCGGAGCCAGGATAAAACTTACATTCGGGTGCACTTTTTTACCCTTCAGGGTCTTTGCAACCACCATCAGATCCCTGTATGAGGAGTTGGTGCAGGAACCAACGCAGACCTGGTTGACTTCCATGCCCTCAAGTTCCTTTACGGTGGATATGTTGCCGGGACTGTGAGGGGTTGCCGCCAGAGGAACCAGTTCCGACAGGTTGATATCTATAACCTTGAAGTATTCAGCGCCAGGGTCTGCATTAAGTTCCTGCCAGTCTTCTTCCCTGGCCTGTGCCTTGAGGAACTTCCGGGTCTCTTCGTCACTCGGGAATATGGATGTGGTCACACCGCACTCGGCGCCCATGTTGGCAATGGTTGCCCTCTCGGGGACGGTCACGGTTTCTACCCCGGACCCGCCATACTCGAACACACATCCTACATTGCCCTTCGTTGTAAATATCTCCAGGATCTTGAGTATAACATCCTTGGCGCTGACCCAGGGCTTTAATTTGCCTGTCAGGTTGATCTTGATCACCTTGGGACAGGTCAGGAAGAACGGTTCACCGGCCATGGCCAGCGCCACATCCAAACCACCCGCCCCGATGGCTATCTGTCCGATACCACCACCCGTCGGAGTGTGGCTGTCGGAGCCGAGGAGCGTCGTTCCGGGCTTTCCGAACCTCTCCAGATGTACCTGATGGCATATGCCGTTTCCTGCCCTGGATAAATAGATGCCGTACTTGGCGGCCACGGCCTGGAGATATCTGTGATCGTCCGCATTCTCGAACCCTATCTGTATAGTGTTGTGATCGACAAAGCTCAACGAATTATCTGTTTTTACCTCGTCAAGGCCCATGGCCTCGAACTGCAGATAAGCCATTGTTCCGGTAGCATCCTGGGTTAAGGTCTGATCTATGCGAATACCGATTTCATTACCCGGTTCATATTCACCCGCGACCAGATGTTTTTCCAGGATCTTTTGAGTCAGTGTTCTTGCCATATTTATGTTACCCCCTGAAATTCAAATTATTTTTGCCGTTTTTGAATTTAGTTAAATCCTTGCATTGTTTTATACTGTTCAAACTTCCATGTCTTCGGAGGTGATTGCGCGATTACAAGGATTTAATACGATATATGTTTTCGAATAGGATGAGTTCGAATAAGCATTGTAACATATATAAACAAGACGCTTGCTGTCAACATTTTTTTGATTCCCTGGGAATAGCCTCCCGGCGCTAAACGGTTTATATAATGTTATGATGGGCAGATTTTCGTAACACGGACAGATTGAACTACCCCGCCGCAAGCAGCGGGGAGTTAAACCCTACAGATTTCGCATTGTCCTTCAACTGATTAGAGTAATCTGCGAAATCTGTGGATTAAAAGGGCCACAGACAGCAGCCTCTGCGTCTGAATTCTCTTTCACACGAAGCCAGCTGGTTTTGGTAAGATTGCGATCTTCTTTTCACTTTACCTGCAACTTTAAGAAGCCATGATTTTTTCCGATAGGTTTTTCGGAGGAATCCACCATGGCCTTCATGATATGCAAGATAGAGGTTGTAGGCATCATTTTTGGCAATACCACACTTCCTGTGACTTAGGTTGGAATACCACCCGATAAAATCTACGGCATCATCAAAATCATCCCTGTCGGCCCCCGAATTGCCCGTCGCCCGCTTGTATTTTTCCCATGTCGAATCCAGGGCCTGTGAATAACCGTATGCTGAAGACGGTCTGGGTCCGGGAAATATACAAAGACAGGTAGTGCGGGGTGGTTTAATCTTGGCCTGGAATCTGGATTCCTGATGAATTATGGCCATCAAAACAGGGACAGGGGTGCCCCAGCGTTGGTAAGACGCATCCGCACTCTTGTACCACTTCTTATTTTCACGGAAGATTTTGCATATATTGTCGGGGTGCTCAGGGGCTTTTCGGGGGCCGATACAGGCTGGCAGCAGGAAGGTAAAAATACACAATAATGAGATTGCAATAAGCTTCTCAACATTTCGACTAATCATGCTTTGCCCCTGTTCATTTGGCAGGATAAAGGGAAGGGAAATGTAAGTGGATGAAATAGCATTGTATTCACCCTTACCCCAACCCTCTCCCATCGAGGGAGAGGGGGCAACTTTGACTTCCAAGTAACTCGTTTGGCTGAATTTGATATAACTTGCTGATTTTTCTGGATATTTACCAGTAGCGTGCCCCCTCTGTGGGGCACAGAGACCCTACGCTACATGTAGGGGCCGATGCCCTCATCGGCCCATTATTTGCCTCATTCCTCGGGTGAGTTTATCCTGAGCCTGCTGAAAGGCACGCCTTGAATTTGGTCCCGCCTTGGCGGGATTACCTTGCCGTTCAATGAGGACTTTTCGCAAGATCATCAATCTTTCTTTTTATAAAAAGACATGAGAAATTCCTCCTCATTCGGTGAGAGATTGAATTCCCGGGATGCCTCCTCAATGAGTACTGAAAGTTTCTTTTTTTCAGTATCCTCTAATCTGCTCGAAATCCACTTTATCGCCCGCTTCATTTTTTCACCCTTTGGCTGAATTGCTGCCATCTATCTTCTCCTTTCATAAATTTATTTATATATACCATATCATTATGATAAATTTAGCTTTGATTTTGTCGCCCTCTTGTACCAAATCTGGAAATAAGCATAAAAACAAGCTTAGGGCAATGTCGCTGAAGGAATACACCGATTTTGGCATGGAAGGTGATTACTTTTTCATGCTTACGCCTGTGAACTGCATGTGCGATCTGACGTGCTGCCTTTTCAGGTGTTGTTCTCAGCCAGGTAGGGATACGATCACGCACGTCGGGATGGTACACACCCTGTTTATCGATCTGGCGTATCTCTGTTTCGACGAAGCCTGGAGCAATAAGTACCACGCTAACGCCATAAGGTCGAAACTCATGCCGGAGCGTGTCAGCAAGCGCGTGGACGGCAAATTTACTCATTGAATAGGCCGACAGACGAGGTGTCGCGATATAACCGTTGACGCTGCCAATGATCGCAAGGCATCCTCGTGAGGCTATCAGGTGTTCCCGTGTTGCCTGAACAGTCCGAAGGACACCAAATACGTTAGTTTCAAACTGACGTCGAAAGTCTTCCATGGTTAACTTTTCAATACGACCGGCGATGCCGAATCCTGCGTTGGCAATTACATAGTCAATACGGCCAAACTCTTCTTGTGCTTTCCCCACCGCCTGCTCAAGATCACCGTTACGGGTAACATCACATGTTACTGTCAGGGCCCGCCGACCCGTTTCTTTAATCTCTGCTGCAAGAGACTCTAATCGTTCCTGCCGACGTGCCGTCAGTACAACGTCTCCGCCTTGATTTGCCACCTCACGAGCCAGGGCTGCACCGATACCTGATGAAGCTCCGGTTATAAAAGTCACGGTTCCAGAAAATCTTTCCATACAATCACCTTATGGCTTGCAATAACTGAAATGGACGAAACATAGTATAACCCCCTTTGTCTGGAAATGGGGAGTGAATTCAGCATGCCACTTGAATGAAATGATTGTTAGATTCTTAGCATCTGTTTGATGAGATGGTCAAGCTGAAATGCTGAATTATGAATGGCAAAGGATAACGGCTAAAGGCTAAAGGTAAAAACAAATCTGACTTTTGATTCTTAATTCCTGGCCTTTAGCCATTAGCCTTTGACCTTTTGCCTTTGCGGCTTTGCCGCATTAGGATTTATATTTCCGGTTCAATTACGCCTTTAAAGGATTTCCCTGTGTAGTTCATTGATCGTGACAACTACTTTTTCTTGAAGTCTATGGGCTTGAGATTATATTTTTTGAGGAGATTATAAAAATCGGCTCGATATTTTCCTGCCATTTTAGCAGCTTGACTGACATTGCCCTGAGTCATTTCCAGAAGATGTATGATGTAGCTCTTTTCGAAGTTTGCTTTGGCCTCCTTTAGGGGTCTTAACTCTTCAGGAGATATTTCCTTTTGATGTTGCAATAAATCTTCTGTGATATAATCTTCCTGAGCCATAGCTACGGCATACTCTATTGTGTTTTGCAACTGACGCACATTGCCAGGCCAATCCTTCATCATAAGTATTTGCAGGGCCTGAGGAGTCAGCCCTTTTATCTTTTTATTCATGTTCGTTGTAAAGATCCTTAAAAAATGATCCACCAAAGGAGGGATATCCTCTCTTCTATCACTCAGAGGAGGAAGATAAATTGGAATGACATGAATTCTATAAAAGAGGTCTTCCCGAAATCGCCCCTTTTTCACTTCTTCTTCAAGATCCTTATTGGTAGCGACAATAAGCCTTACATCTACTTCGACAGGTTCCTTACCGCCAACGGGATAAAAGCGCCTTTCCTGAAGAACCCGCAGCAGCTTAGCCTGGATGGATAAAGGCATATCTCCGATTTCATCGAGGAAAATGGTGCCTCCATTGGCCTGTGTAAACAATCCTCCCCGCGTCCTTACCGCTCCGGTAAAGGCTCCTTTTTCGTGACCGAAAAGCTCGCTTTCCAGGAGGCTTTCCGGAATGGCGGCACAGTTTATATCGACAAAAGCTTTATCATTCCGTTCGCTGATGAGATGAACGGCTTTTGCAACAAGCTCCTTGCCTGTACCGCTATCTCCATAAATGTAAATCGTAGACTCGGTTCTGGCTATGCGAAGTACCTGCTCAAGAACTCTTTGCATCTTTTCGCTTCGTGCCACGATATTCGAAAAATCATATTTATCAGTTAACAGTCCTTTTAACCTGCTGATTTCAGTTGATAGTTTTTGTTTCTCGAGGGCTTTCTCAATTTGCAGCAGGAGTTCACGTGCATCAAATGGTTTGGTGAGATAGCTGTAAGCACCTTTTTTCATCGATTCTACGGCGCTTTCAATCGTTCCATATGCAGTCAGTATAATTACCGGCATCTCCGGATTTATGGCGTGGATCTCTTCCATGAGTGTGATGCCACTCTTATTGATCAGATGCAGATCGATAACAGCAATATCAAAAACCTGATTCCGGGCTTTCTCAACGGCATCCTCTTCATTCATTGCTGAATCAACGTCATATTGAGCCGATTCTAACCTTATTTTTATCAATTCTAAAAGATTCCTATCGTCATCTACGACGAGTATCCTTCTCATATTCATAACATTCCCTATCTTGTGAGTTCCTTCCTCTTTTCTTCAATTTCAATATCGACCTGCTTGGCTTTTTCCATAGTCTCAAGCACTTCTATCCATATCTTTGCCTGTTCATGCAACGCACTTTTGGGGAACTCCTCTGTAAGTCTCTTGAAGTAGGCAGTAGACTTTTTATAGTTCCTGTCGGGATTATTATAGTGGGCATATACCAATGCCATGTTAAAAAGGGCCCTGTCCCCTGGGGGGGTGTTGGGAAAGAGGGATAAAACTTTTTGATTTTCCATAAGTGATCCCTCAAAATCTCCCAGATCAAGGAGTTTCTTGGCAAGATGCAAATAGTCAGGTTCCTGGATCTGTTCAGGCGGCGTCTCCTTTTTTTCTTTTTTCTTAGTATGGGACAGTTTAATATAAGACACCTTTTTTCTCTCAACAGCCGCAAGCACTTCTATCCAGATTTTGGCTCGTTCAACCAGGGGGCTTTGGGGGAATTCCTTTGTAAGTCTCCTGAAACATACAAGGGATTTTTTGTAACTCATTGCAGGATTGCCGAAGTGGGCATATATTATTCCCATATTAAAAAGGACTCTGTCGCCCGGCGTCATATGTCCAAGCAAGGACAGCGCTTTTTTATGTTCCTGGAGGGATAGCTCAAGGTTTCCCTGTTCAAGAAGCTTCTCGCCGCGATACAGGTGATCCCGGGCTTCTACTTTTCTCTCCAGGTTCGTCAGGGCTGTACAGCCAAAACAACAAAGTGCTATGATTAAACTGGTAATGCAAAGATAAAGGTGCTTCCAGTTCCCGGTGTGCTTTCGACCCAAACTTTTCCTCCATGTCCATTGATTATGTGCTTAACAATTGCCAGACCTAACCCGGTCCCTTTTTGTTTGTTATTATCGGGAAGTTCTGCCTGACGATACTTATCAAATATTCTTGCTAAATCTTCCTCAGGGATGCCGGGACCCGTATCCGATACTGAAAATTCTATCCATCGATCCTTTAAACGTGTGGATATTCCTATGAGACCGCCATTGGGAGTGAACTTTACGGCATTCCCTATCAGGTTTCTTAATGCCCGGCTTATCATCTCATAATCCATCTTTATAGGCGGAAGTTCGTTTGATATATCAACTTTAAACTTTATGTTTTTAGCCTTAGCCAGGTGTAAAATTTCAACAAGGGCCTTTTTGATCAGGTATATAACGTTTTTCTCCTCATAGTTGTACGTCATCATGCCGGCTTCCATCTTGGATAGATCCAAAATGGAATTAACAAGATTGATCAGGCGGGTTTCTTCTTCCGCTATAATGCTTAAAAGCCTTTTCTGCTTTTCGGAAATATTTCCTCCTACTCCTTCCAGCAGAAGGTTTGTGCCCTCTTGAATGGAAGAGAGGGGGGTCCGAAGCTGATGGGACATGACTGAAAAAAAATCGTTTTTCATTTTATCTACTTCTTTCAGACGCATACACATAACATTGAAAGCACCGGCCAATTCGCTTATTTCGGGCAGGGATGACTGCTTAAGGGAAAGATCAAAATTGCCCGAGGCTATTTCTTGAGTTTTTTTCTTCATGTCTGAAAGAGGTTTGGTAATGTTTCTTGTTATTATAACAGATATCAGAATTCCTACCAGGAGTGTAATTGTGATCATGACAAGTGCTACGGAACGTGATTTAGCTGCGGCCATATCCAGTTTTTGAATCTTGGTAAAGATATTCTTTCTGCTATAATCTGCCAGTTCTTTTAGCCCATCAATTGCCTTGTTTATTTCGCTCTCTTTTTTCTCTTCATACAGTTGTTGATCGTAGGGTCGTTCCGATTTCATATTTTCTATTTCTTCACCAACGAGGGATTGATAACGATGGTGAAATAATTTCACTCTATTCAGCAAATTTTGAGTCTGGACAGAATCTGCAATAAAAAAAGCCTTTTCGAGATCACTGTCAAAATCGGCTTTTGTTGCCAGGAATTGATCATAGAGTGTATAATCCTTCATAACGATAGATTTTTTTCCATAGCGCAGTTGGGTAAACAGGGAATCGGTAAGCTTCTTCTGCAGGTCAAGCATACGATTATCAACCTCCAACACGGAACGGGTAACCTCGTTAACATTTCCCAGCAGATACATGGAATAAATGCTTGCAACTACAACCATAGAAAGGATGGTTATATAACTGATTACCAATCTTGAGAAAATCGTTAATTTCATGGCGCTACAAAATGCTCTGCTATTTTTTGTGTGAAATGGCGATAGGCATGAGAAGGTGTCTGTGCTAAATTTAATTAGATCTCTATTATTTTCCCTATTTCTTCTTCCTGCCTAACACAAGGGAGGACAGGATGCCACTTTTTTCTCTTTTGAACCACAATGTGTAGAAGGTTTTTACTTGACACAAAATCTTTATTGCTATATGCAGTGCTCCTGAAAAATTGGAGTATTTAAAGGTACCAATAATGAATGAAGAGTCACCCACATATCCGAAGTCATCAGTTTTGATACTCTGGATATGTGTTGTTGTAATGATGCTGATGGTTTTTCTCTCCCCTCTTTATCAGGGTCGAACTGATACCCATGCAGTGGCTGGTCCATTCGTGGTTCATGAAGCTCTGCCGGAGGAAAACACTGATTGTGCTCTGAAAAACAATGTGGTGTCCGTAGATGCCAGGAAATCCGAAGACTTATTTTACCTGATTATACAGAAAGCAGCAGATCTCAACGATGTTGATCCCGCCCTCGTAAGGGCCATCATTATGGCCGAATCCAGTTTTAACCCCCGAGCGGTATCTAAAAGGGGGGCAAAGGGTCTCATGCAGTTGATGCCAACAACCGCAAAGGCGCTTGGTGTTGAAGACAGCTTCAACCCGGAGCATAATATCAAGGGTGGTGTCAGGTATTTCAGGCAGCTTATGGATCAATTTGGTGGGGATACCAGACTGGCTCTCGCTGCTTATAATGCCGGCAGCACAAAGGTAAGGTCATATCAGGGTGTCCCGCCATTCAAGGCCACCAGGTACTATATCAAAAAGGTATTTGAGTATTATCAATACTACAAGGAAAACATGGCGCCGGAAACTGGCAAGGTTTAAGGTAAATATGTCCTTTCTGCCCGCTTAAAAGAAGAGACCCTTGTAAAACACTTCCTTTCGCCCAATTTCTGCGTCAGGCTCAAATTTTAATCCTCGAAATACTCAGTGTATTCCTGTGTTCAAAGTTTTTGCCTTCCTTGAACTTGAACACAATTGAGCATTCTGCAAAGGTCTCACTCTTTAATTATCCAAGAACAATCAGTGCATCAACTGCAATCGGCTTGCCTTCCAGTATTTTGAGGGGGTTGATGTCAATCTCGCGTATCTGATCGTAGTTCATCCCGATTTGGCCGACAGCAATGAGGATATCGGCCAGAGCCTCGCGGTCTACCGGCGGTTTTCCGCGAACAGCGTCAAGGATTTTTTTGCCTCTGATACTTTCCATCATGTCCATTGCATCTTCCCGGCTCAAGGGGGCGACGCGAAAGGAAATATCTTCCAGGATTTCGGTAAAGATACCGCCCAGACCGAACATTACGCAGGGCCCGAACTGGGCATCCCGTGTCAGTCCGACAACCAGCTCACGTTCCCCTTTTACCATTTGCTGTACGAGAACTTCTCTGACGGGGACTTTCCGGTTGGCAGTTAATTTTTTGCAAGCTTCACGAACATCATTTTCATTCCTTATATCCATGGCTATCAGGTTAAGCTCTGTCTTGTGGCCCAGTTCCTCTCCGGAACCTTTAAGAACTACTGGATAGCCGATTTCAGCGGCCGCTGAAACAGCATCGTCTTCGGTAGTGACCACCTTTTCCCGGGTAACGGGAATTCCGTGGGCGGCTAAAAAAAGTTTTGATTCGTGTTCGGAAAGTGTCTTTGCCCCTCTTTTCAGTGCATCTTCAATAATTGTCATGCCTTTTCCTTTCTCGCCTTGCTACAGGAAGCTTATGAAGGGAAAATCATTATTTGTCAATAATGAAAATCTAATCTTTCTGTCATTGATATTTCGGTTGACGGGATATGATATTTCAGCAATAGAAGATTGATGCATTCGTAAAAAGTCACGCAACCGATTTAAGTTCTAATTTGCTGT
>CAZGAK010000056.1:0-16134 GCA_964523565.1 uncultured Syntrophaceae bacterium
TTTGTTTCGCATTTAGTGCTTCGAATTTCGAATTTCCAGTTTATCTGGGTTAGGTTGCATCGTTTATGAAAGTTACATCGGCGGAGTTCACAACAAGTGCCACCAACCCTTCTCAATATCCGGAGGGATTGATTCCGGAGATAGCCTTTGCAGGCAGATCCAATGTGGGGAAATCCTCACTTATCAATGCCCTTATAAACAGAAAAAGGCTTGCCCGCACAAGCGCCGCTCCCGGGAAAACCCGCCTTATCAATTTTTTCAAGATAAATAATCAGCTTTTTTTTGTTGATCTTCCCGGTTATGGATTTGCAAAGGTTCCCCTTTCTGTCAAGAAAAGTTGGGGTCCCATGGTGGAAAAATATCTGAAAGAACGACAGAATTTGCGTCTGGTTATTGTGATTCTTGATGTAAGAAGGGATCCTTCGAAAGAAGACTTTTCTCTTGTTCACTGGCTTGATCATTATGGCGTAAACTTTCTCTTTGTACTGACAAAAACAGATAAGCTTTCGGGGAATCAGATAAACATTCGCCGTCGGAAGATAGCAGGGTATCTAAAAAAAGAAAGCCTTGATGGGATTATTCTCTTTTCTGCCAGAACTGGATATGGTAAAGAGGCTGTCTGGAAAAAAATAATGGAAGTGACGAAATAATCATGGGATTCGTTCATCAGTTCAACGAGCAAATTACAAAAATTTCTAAATATGCCTTGACAGAAAAATGAAATTTTGTTACCGACTCGACGGTTAGTGTATTAACGTTCTTTTCTGAATCATAATATTTCTTAAAGACATTAAAATCCGAGGTGTGAATATAGTGTTAAAAGATAGCGAAAAAGTCGGCGCTGTAATGGTTGTGGGTTCGGGCATTGCGGGTATCCAGGCTTCCCTGGACCTCGCAAATTCAGGCATGAAAGTATACCTCGTCGAAAATGACATCAGCATTGGAGGGGTCATGGCTCAGCTCGACAAGACATTTCCCACCAATGACTGTTCTGCCTGTATCCTGTCTCCCAAACTGGTCGAAGTCGGCAGACACCCGAACGTGGATATCCTGACCAGAAGAACTGTAGAAGCTGTTGACGGAGAACCTGGTCGGTTTAAAGTTAAACTCACGAAAGCTCCGAGGTTCGTTGATATCGATAAATGTACCGGATGCGGTGACTGTGCGAATGTCTGCCCAGTGATCTTGCCGGATGTCTTTAATGAAAATCTGAATGAGAGAAAAGCAATATACAGAAAGTTTCCCCAGGCCATTCCCAGTGCCTTTGCCATCGACAAAATAGGGACGGCGCCCTGCAAGGCGGCATGTCCGACTCACATCAGCGTTCAGGGTTATGTGGCCCTTATTGCCGATGGTAAATACAAAGAAGCCCTGAAACTCATCAAACAGGAAAATCCATTTCCCGCCGTCTGCGGCAGGGTCTGTAACCATCCCTGTGAAGCAGCATGTAAAAGGGGAGAAGTAGACGAGCCCGTTTCCATTATGTATCTGAAACGGTTTGTGGCAGATCTCGACCTCAATGATGATACCAAATATGTGCCTGAGATAAAAGAGAAGAAAGACAAGAAGGTAGCCGTTATCGGGGCCGGTCCTGCCGGTCTTACTTCGGCCTACTACCTTGCCGTTGAGGGTTATCAGGTCACCGTATTTGAGGCCCTTCCCGTTGCAGGCGGAATGCTCGCCGTGGGTATTCCTGAATACCGCCTTCCAAAGAAACTACTAAATGCCGAGATAAAGATCATAGAAGATCTGGGTGTCGAAATAAGGCTGAACACGAAAATCGGTGAAGATATTACCATGGATGCCCTGAAAGAGGAATTTGATGCCACATTTATCGGTGTCGGCTCCCACGTGAGCAGCAAACTGAATGTCCCCGGAGAAGAACTGGAAGGTGTCGTTCATGGGATTGATTTCCTCAGAAGAGTAAACCTTGGTGAAAAAGTGTTCCTGGGGAACAGGGTTGCCGTCGTGGGCGGTGGAAATGTGGCCATGGATGCCGTTCGTACATCGCTGAGAACCGGTTCCAAAGAAGCCTTCATTCTGTACAGAAGGACCCGTGCCGAAATGCCCGCAGCTCCGGAAGAGATAGAAGAAGCCCTTGCCGAGGGGATCAAGATGGAGTTTCTGGCTGCTCCCGTTAAGGTCTTGGAAACTGATGGAAAAGTATCGGGTATAGAGTGTATCAGAATGGAGCTTGGTGAACCTGACGAGAGTGGGCGAAGACGACCTGTTCCTATAGAGGGTTCAGAATTTACACTTGAAGTGGATGCCGTTATTCCCGCTATCGGCCAGGCGAGTGATCTTGCGTTTGTTTCAGAAAAAAGCGGCATTTCAATCAATAGATGGAATACCTTTGAAGTAGATCCGGTAACCTTTGCAACGAATGTTGAAGGCGTTTTTGCCGGTGGTGATGACGTAACGGGACCTGCTACGGTAGTCGAAGCCATTAATGCCGGAAAGGAAGCGGCCAGGTCGATAGATCGTTATCTGAAAGGCGAGGATGTCAAGTTAGGCCGTGAGAGAGACTGGGCAAAAAATGTTGCGGATCAAGCGGATACAAGTTCAGTAGAGAAAAGTGAACGTCCCGAGATGCCTGAAATCGAACCGGAAGAGAGAATAACTCACTTTGAAGAAGTTATCCTGGGCTACAGTGAGGAAGATATTCTCAGAGAGGCCAGGAGATGTTTAAGCTGCGGGATATGTTCTGAATGCTATCAATGTGTTGAGGCCTGTATAGCCGGTGCCATCGATCATGAGATGATCGAAGAGGAAGAGGAAATTGAAGTAGGGTCCATTATTGCCGCGCCGGGGACTGAACTTTTCGATGCTCACTTAAGGGGTGAGTACGGATTTGGCATATATGATAATGTTATAAGCAGTATTCAGTTCGAGAGGATCTTGTCTGCGTCAGGTCCCTTCTTCGGTCATGTCCAGAGACTTTCCGATGGTCAGGAACCTAAAAAGATTGCCTGGATCCAGTGTGTCGGTTCAAGAGACGTGAATTGCGGGAACAGCTGGTGTTCATCCGTGTGCTGTATGTATGCGACAAAGCAGGCCATTATCGGGAAAGAGCACCTCAAAAAACTCGAACCCTCAATATTCTATATGGATATGCGTGCCTATGGAAAAGATTTTGACCGTTTTGTAGACAGGGCGAAGGACGAGTATGGAATCAAGTATATCAGATCCATGCCCTCGTCGGTAAAGGAATTGCAGCAGACGAAAAATCTTCTTTTTACCTATGTTGCCGAAGATGGGTCACTTATAGAAGAAGAATTCGATATGGTTGTTCTTTCTGTTGGCTTGACTCCACCAAAAGATGCAGAAAAACTGGCAGAAAGTCTGGGTATAGAACTTGAAGAACACGGTTTTTGCAAAACTTCCCTTGAAAATCCCGTACAGACCAGCCGTGATGGTGTTTTTGTCTGTGGTGTCTTCGGGGGTCCCAAAGATATCCCTGAAACGGTTATGGAGGCAAGCGGCGCGGCAGCGTGCGCGGAAGGTCTTATCGGTTCCCGTCGGGGTACAATGACTACTGCGGCAGAGCTTCCCCCTGAGATGGATTTGAGAGGCATCGGCCCGAGAATTGGAGTTTTTGTCTGTCATTGCGGGATTAACATCGGCGGAGTGGTGGATGTGCCGGCTGTCGTAGAATATACGAAGGCCCTTCCCAATGTAGTTTATGTCGAAGATAATCTCTTTACCTGCTCTCAGGACACGGCGGTCAAGATGGGCGAGATGATCAAAGAACACGAGCTTACCAGGGTTGTGGTGGCATCCTGTTCCCCCCGGACACATGAGGGTCTCTTCCAGGAGAATTGTGAAAAGGCGGGTCTCAACAGGTATCTCTTTGAGATGGCCAATATTCGGGATCAGGATTCATGGGTCCATATGAATGAACCGGAAGCAGCCACGGAGAAGGCGAAAGACCTGGTGCGAATGGCAGTAGCCAAGGCTGAGTATCTGAAGCCCCTGAAACCGGGTCAGCTCAGCGTAAATAAGGCTACATTGATTTTGGGAGGTGGACTTGCCGGTATAACCGCAGCCCTTGCCCTTGCCGATCAGGGTTTTGAATCCTATATCGTGGAAAAGGAGAATGAATTAGGCGGGAATTATGGGAAACTGTATTATACCCTGGAGGGTCTTGATACGAGAAAACATCTGGCCGGTCTCCTGGAACGTGTTGAAAAGAGCGACTTGATACATGTTTACACAGGGGCAAAGATAAAGGAGCTCGAGGGATTTATAGGGAATTACAAGACCACTGTTGAATCCGGTGGGGAGGAGCACCAGTTTGAACATGGTGTAGTCATCGTGGCGACAGGGGCATATGAGAACAAGACGGATGAATATCTCTATGGTCAGAATGAAAACGTTGTTACTCAGCGGGAGCTGGAGGAACTCATTTATAAAAACGATCAAAAGGTTTCCGATGCCAAGAGTGTTGTTATGATTCAGTGTGTCGGTTCGAGAAATGCCGAGAGGCCATACTGTAGCAGGTACTGTTGCACCGAAGCGATCAAAAATGCCCTGAAATTAAAGGAAGCTGATCCGGATAAAGATGTCACGATACTTTATAGGGACATCAGAACTTACGGATTTAAGGAAGATTATTATAAAAAAGCCCGGGAGGCCAACGTCAAGTTCATCTGCTATGAAGATGAAGACAGGAAACCCGAAGTAAAAGCCAACGGTTCCAAAATAACCGTATCGGTTTTTGATCCCATATTGAATGAGCCGGTAGAAATTGAAACGGATATATTGACACTTAGTGTTGGTGTTGTCGGGAATCCTGAAAACCATGCCATTAGCAATATGCTGAAACTGTCGGTAAATCAGGATGGTTTCTTTGCTGAGGCCCATGTTAAGTTGCGGCCCGTGGATTTTGCCACGGATGGTGTGTTCATGTGTGGCATGGCCCATTCATCGAAACTGAGTGATGAGGCAATTACACAGTCCAATGCCGCTGTCGCGCGCGCATGCATCGTTCTGAGTAAAGACTTTATAGAAGCCGAAGGGAAGACTGCCCATGTAAACAAGGACAGATGCATGGCATGCGGGCTTTGCGAACTTAATTGCCCCTTCAGCGCCGTGGAAGTGGATGAGGAACAGGGTTGTGCCGTGGTCAATGCTGTTCTTTGTAAAGGATGTGGTGTTTGTACGGCATCGTGCAGGATGAATGCTATTGATTTATATGGATTTGATAATGAGGGAATCCTGGCGTTGTTAGGTAACTTGTCGAATTAATAAGTGAGGATGGGTTTTATACCTTTCCAAATGCCTTAATCATGTGTTGTCGTTGTAGGAGAATATATGGCTGAAAGTAAATCAAATGAAAACTGGGAACCGAAGATTGTTGCTTTCTGTTGTAACTGGTGTACCTATACAGGAGCAGATCTGGCAGGGATAAGCAGGATACAGTATCCGCCGAACGTAAGGGTGATAAGGGTTCCATGTTCGGGGAGAATAAATCCCTTTTATGTAGTAAAGGCCCTTCAGGAAGGGGCGGATGGTGTCCTCGTTTCCGGCTGCCACCCCGGGGAATGTCACTATATAACAGGGAATTTATCCGCCAGAAGAAAGTTTGCCATGCTGAAAAACTTTCTTACATACACGGGGATTGACCCGGACAGGGCAATGTTCAGCTGGGTTTCGGCATCTGAGGGTGAAAAATTTGCTCAGGTTGTGACGGGAGTAACGGAAAGGGTAAAAGCCCTGGGACCGGCGAATAAACTGGTAAAGAAGATATAATAGGACACAGGGATCAGGGATCAGCAAGATAAAGAAAAAAATATAATATCCAAATCCAATTGAGCTGATGGCTGATAGCTAAGCGCTAACTTTTTAAAAATGAATGAGGAATCAGAAACAGTGGAAAATGTGGAAAAACAACTACGAGAAGAAGCAAAAAAACTGTTGGCTGACAAGAAAGTGGATGTCATTGTGGGATATGAAGAGGGAACCATTCCGCTTCAGACGTCGCCTTGCTTTGTGACAAATCCTGATGACGCAGGAAAGCTTGTCTGGAATTCTTTCTGTTCGCAAAATCTGGCAAAGTACGTGCACGATATCATCCATCAGCATAGAGAGTCGCAGGTAAGGGTTAAACCGGAAGATAAGACGAAAAAAGTTGTCGGTGTTGTGGCAAGGGGATGTACGACGCGGTCTCTGGTAATTCATCTTCAGGAAAGACAATATGGCAGGGATGAGATAGTCGTTATCGGCGTTCCCTGTACCGGTTACGTTTCTAAAAAGAAAACGAATATCCTTGTAGATGGCGAGGAAATACTGGAAAGTTCTGTTGATGGGGACAAAATAACTCTCAAAACCGCAAACGGTGATAAAGCAGTACCCCTTAAAGAAGTTCTTTCTGATAACTGTCTTAGCTGTCGTTTCAATAATCCTGTTATTTCGGATATGATGATAGGTAGTGAAGCTCCGCCGATGGACGTTGACAGGGAATATCACGATGTCAATAAATTTGAAAGACTGTCAATCGAAGAGCGGTGGTCCTATTTTACCAAAGAGATGGGAAAATGCATACGTTGTTACGCGTGCCGCAATACGTGTCCATCGTGTTACTGCAAAGTCTGTTTTGTTGAACAGAGTCAACCCAACTGGGTTGGAGCAGGTGATGATCCGACAGACACACAGGTGTTTCAAATTATGAGGATTTTTCACATGGCGGGGCGTTGTGTTGATTGTGGTTCTTGTATTGAAGTATGTCCCATGGGTGTTGATCTTAGAAAGTTCTTAAAGAAACTTGATAAAGATGGTTTTGATCTGTTTGCTCACAGGGCGGGAGAATCGCTTGATGAGCCTGCACCGCTTTCAACTTTTAAGATGGAAGATAAAGAAGAATTTATATTTGAGCCAGAATCAGGCAGTTAACGGAGAGAAAATGGGAACTTTTTTAGAAGAAGTAAATGAGAAAATAGATGGCGTACCCATTCAAGGGTGTTACCATTGCCGGAAATGTACGGCAGGGTGTCCCATTGCATTTGCGATGGAATATAACCCTAACCAGATCATTAAAATGATCCAGATGGGAATGCGGGATAGGGTCCTTAACAGTTCTACTATCTGGTTGTGTGCTTCCTGTGAGACATGTGTTACACGTTGTCCCAATGATGTTGATATAGCCAGGATGATGGATGCCCTGAGAGAAATGGCCATTGAATCGCAAGTGGATGTGAAAGAAAAAAATATTCTGAAATTCCACGAGGCTTTCCTTTCCAGCGTTAAGATGGGTGGGCGAATCAACGAACCAATGATGATTGCGCATTACAAGTTGAAATCGGGTGATTTATTCTCCGACTTGGGGGTTGGTTTAAGCATGTTCATGAAGGGCAAGCTTTCTATCTTTTCCCCGAAAACAAAGGATATAAAATCGGTAAGAAAAATATTTGAAGAAACGAAAGGATAGTAACGATACTCGTTGCTGTTTGCTATATTTTAAAGGAGGCTATAGTTGAAAGTTTCATATTATCCGGGATGTTCCCTTCATGCCACGGGAAAGGAATATGATGAATCGGTTAAGGCCGTAAGCCGTGCCTTGGAAATCGAATTGAAAGAGGTTGATGACTGGTCCTGCTGCGGCGCCTCTTCCGCGCACATGACCAATTATAAATTGTCCGTTGCTCTTCCTGCCAGAAATATCATCGCTGCCGAAAAGGATGGCATGGATGTAATGGTTCCATGCGCCGCCTGCTTTAACCGCTTTAAGATGGCGCAGCATCACCTCAAAGAGAATGAGGCATTAAAGGCAGAGGTGGAAGGCATTATCGGTGAGAAATATCAGGATAGTGTCGCCATAAGAAACCCGATTGATATTATTTATAATGATATAGGTATTGATAAACTGGGTGAAAAAGCAACGAAGAAGCTGGAGGGGCTCAAACCGGTTTCTTATTACGGATGTTTGTTGCTTAGGCCTCCCGATGTATGCGAGTTTGATGATTACGAAAATCCATATATGATGGATGGCATTATGGAAAGCATCGGGGCCGAATCACGGTCCTGGTCGTATAAAACGGATTGCTGCGGCGGAAGTCTTACCCTGGGTAAGACTGAAATAGTTGTTAATCTGGTAGATAAGTTGATGAGAATGGCAAGAGAGGCGGGCGCCAATTGTCTGGTTTGTGCCTGTCCGGTCTGTTTTGCTAATCTGGACATGAGAGCGAGTGAAGATGTGAGGCTTCCGGCATTTTATTTTACGGAACTCCTTGCCCTGGCAATGGGTCTGGAAGGACCTGAATCATGGTTCAAGATGCACAATGTTGACCCAAGACCATTGCTCAAGTCTTTGGCGCTTATATAAGCAAATAACTGATTAATCAAGGGAAGACATGGAAAAGAAATTAATTAAAAAGGATGCTCTGGCCGGTATTATAAATAAGCTTTCCGAACAGATGCTGGTCTACGCACCGGTAAAAGACGAAGATAACGTTCTCTTCAAGGCCCTGGAAAAGGGGATGGAGCCTCTTGTAGATTATTCCAATACCAGAAATGCTCCCAAGAATTTTTTCTTTCCCAAAACAGAAACCATGATGAGATACATGAGAACGGAAAGGGGAATGGAACTTTCAGGAGAGGAAGAAGGGGCACAGGAGGCTGTCCTTTTCGGAGCCCGTCCCTGCGATGTACGAAGCTTTGTCCTTCTTGATTATTTATTCGACCAGGAAAAGTATAGGGATTCTTATTATATTGATAAGAGGGAGAAAACCACGATTATCTCCCTTGCCTGTATCCATCCTCCATATTCTACATGTTTTTGCACATCCGTGGGAGGTCACCCCATGTCGGAAGAGGGCGCCGATGTATTGCTGACCGATATAGGAGATAATTATTTAGCTGAGTTTATAACCCCGAAAGGTGAAAAGCTCCTGGAAAAAATGGGAGATCTGCCCGCGGCCGATGGTTCAGCGGATGAAAAGAAAAAAGCGCTCTCAGAGAGTGCTGAGAAAGAAATAAAATCCCACATCCCCGGCAAGGAGATAAAGCCATGGCTTGATGATAATTTTGAACATCCCTTCTGGGATACGATTCACCAGAGCTGTCTTGCCTGCGGGACCTGTACGTATCTTTGTCCTACCTGTCACTGCTTTGATATCAGTGACGAGGTAAAAGGTAGTGACGGAAAGAGAATAAGGACGTGGGATTCCTGTATGTACTGGTTGTTTACCCATGAAACCTCCGGCCATAATCCAAGGACATCGCAAAAACAGCGGTGGAGGCAGAGGCTCATGCATAAATTCAAGTATTTTGTGGATAACTTTGATGAGATTGCCTGTGTGGGTTGTGGCAGGTGTGTGAGGTATTGTCCGGTTAACATAGATATAAGAAAGATTGTTACGGACATTTCGAAATTATAGTTTCAGGAGATAATAATGCAGAAGAATCCATATATGCCCATGCCTGTTGATCTGGTAAAAATAGTAACGGAAGTAACGACAAAAGATATTAAAACTTTTCGATTTGCTTTTATTAATAAGGAAGATGAAGAAAATTTTAAATACCTGCCGGGGCAGTTTGCCGAGCTTTCCATCTTTGGAAAAGGGGAATCACCCATTGGGATAGCCTCGTCACCTACCCAGGATGGCTATATCGAATTTACCGTGCAAAAGGCCGGGGTTGTGACGTCTGCCCTTCATGATCTTGAAGAGGGCACGCGTATGGGTGTCAGAGGCCCCTTGGGTAATTCGTGGCCAATTGACTATTTAGAGGGGAAAAACATCGTTATTGTCGGCGGAGGTTTCGCCTTTACGACCCTGAGATCGATGATCAACTATATGATTCATGAAGACAACCGGTCCAGATTCGGGAATATTACAGTTGTTTACGGCGCAAGAGAGCCCGGACTCCTTATCTACAAGGATGAGCTTGCCGCGTGGGAGAAGAGGGACGATATCAACATGTATGTGACGGTAGACAAAGGTGATGAAGCCTGGACAGGAAGAGAAGGTTTTGTCCCCACGGTCTGCAAAGAGGTAGGGCCAAGCTCTGAAAATGCTGTGACCATAATATGTGGGCCGCCTATCATGATCCGCTTTACGCTTCCTGTGTTCTTCGAACTGGGCTTCTCCAGGGAAAACATTTACACCTCCCTTGAAATGAGGATGAAATGTGGTATAGGAAAATGCGGTCGCTGCAATGTGGGTGAGAAATATGTCTGTAAGGACGGCCCTGTATTTTCCCTGGCCGAACTGGATAAACTGACGCCGGAATACTAACCCACTCAAACCTCCTCGTTGAAGGGGGAGGGCAAGGTGGGGGTGAAGCCAAAAATACGTCATCGTAAATTACCAATTAGAACACTCAGGGAGTCTTTGTACTCCCTGTTTTTTGTGGTGTATAATATTGTTAAAAAGTAAGGAGCTTGAACATTGAACAGGATAACAGAAAAGATTTATCTATCGGAAAATGTGGTCAAGATGGTTGTCGAGGCCCCGGATGTAGCCAGAAAGAGAAAAGCCGGACAATTTATCGTTCTCATGACCGATGAGAAGGGCGAAAGGATTCCCTTGACCATTGTTGACTCTGATGCGGAAAAAGGAACCATAACCCTTATCTTCCAGATCGTCGGGAAGACTACTTCATGCCTGGCAGAAATGAACGAAGGTGACACCCTTTTTACTGTTCTCGGGCCTCTTGGTCACCCTACGGAAATAGAAAACTTTGGTACGGCTGTATGTGTCGGCGGGGGTGTCGGGATCGGTGTAGTCTATCCCGTTATCAAAGCCCTCAAGGAAGCCGGCAATAAGGTAACTTCCATTATCGGCGCCAGGACGAAAGATATCCTGATACTCGAGGATGAAATAAGGGCAGTATCTGATGAGTTAATAGTAGCCACGGATGATGGAAGCTACGGCGTGCACGGTTTTGTAACCAATGTTTTGCAGGATTTGATCGATTCGGATAACAAAATTGATATAGTCTTTGCAATAGGGCCCGTTCCGATGATGAAATTTCTCTGCGAGGTTACAAGACCCTATGGTATAAAAACTATTGTGAGTCTGAACCCAATCATGGTGGATGCCACCGGTATGTGTGGTGCCTGCCGTGTTTCCGTGGAAGGAAAGACCAAATTTGCCTGTGTCGACGGCCCTGAATTTGATGGTCACGAAGTGGATTTCGATCTGTTGACAAACCGACTCAGGACGTATCTGGATCAGGAAAAAACAGCGATGGAAGATTACAGGTGTAAATGTAATGACGGATAAAAAAAAGAAAAAGGAAAAAATCCCCAGACAGAGTATGCCGGAGCAGGACCCAAAGGTTCGGGCTAAAAACTTTGATGAGGTTCCCCTTGGTTATACAGAAGAACAGGCTGTTCTGGAGGCAAAGAGATGTATCCAATGTAAGAAACCTTTATGTATAGCGGGGTGCCCCGTAGATGTGGATATCCCCGGCTTCATAAAACTGATTGCCGAGAGAGATTTTATCGGGGCTGCCCTCAAACTGAAGGAGACAAACGCTCTTCCCGCTATTTGTGGAAGGGTTTGTCCTCAGGAAGACCAGTGTGAAGAGGTCTGCATCCTGGGGAAGAAGGGTGAGCCTGTTGCCATAGGCAGGCTGGAGCGTTTCGCGGCTGACTATGAACGTGAGTCGGGGAATATAATGATTCCTGAGGTTGCTCCACCCACCGGTAAAAAGGTCGCCATGGTAGGGGCCGGACCTGCGGGACTCACTATTGCGGGGGATCTGGTAAAACTTGGTCATGATGTCACCATATTTGAGGCCCTTCACAAGGCCGGAGGTGTTTTGATTTATGGTATACCGGAGTTCCGTCTTCCCAAAAGTATCGTGGACGCGGAAGTTGATTATCTTGAAAAATTGGGGGTAAAGATCATAACCAATGCCGTGATCGGACGGGTAAAGATGGTGGACGAACTATTTGACGAGGGATTTGATGCTGTCTTTCTTGGAGTAGGTGCAGGTGCTCCTGTCTTCATGAATATACCGGGGGAAAATCTCTCCGGCATCTATTCGGCTAATGAATATCTTACCAGATCGAATCTGATGAAGGCCTACAGGTTCCCGGAATATGATACTCCGATAGTTCGCGGAAAGAACGTTGCTGTAGTCGGCGGCGGCAATGTCGCAATGGACTCTGTGCGGACGGCGTTGAGGCTGGGCGCGGAGAACGCGTATATTATTTATCGTCGTACCGATGTCGAGATGCCGGCCAGGATTGAGGAGGTTCACCATGCTGAGGAAGAGGGTGTTCAGTTTAAGCTCTTGACGAATCCTGTGGAATATATAAGTGATGAAGACGGCTGGGTGAAAGGGATGAAATGCATCCGAATGGAACTGGGAGAGCCGGACGAGTCGGGCAGGCGGAGACCTGTTCCGATAAAAGATTCCGAGTTTGTTATAGATGTGGATACGGTTGTGGTTGCCGTCGGAACGATGGCCAATCCCGTCATAGCTGCCACAACACCAGGGCTGGAAATAAATCGATGGGGCTATATTGTTACGAAGGATGAAACGGGTGAAACCAGCCGTAAAGGTGTTTATGCCGGTGGTGATATAGTAACCGGTTCCGCAACGGTTATCCTTGCCATGGGTGCCGGCAGAAAAGCAGCCGGGGCGATTGATGAATACCTGAGGAACAAGGAACAAGGTTAAAGGACAAAGGAACAAGGATAAAGGGCAAAGGATAAAGGGCAAAGGATAAAGGAACAAGGATTAAAGATTAGGGATTAAGAATTAGGTGGACTTCCTTTCACCTTGCACCTTTTACCTTGCACCTTGGTCCTTGTTCCTTTATCCTTGAACCTAGTCTTATCATTTGATCAAAAAGGAATCCGTCATGGATGAATTCTTTATGAAAAGGGCGCTGAAACTTGCCAGAAAGGGCGAGGGGTGGGCGAGTCCCAATCCCATGGTGGGGGCAGTAATCGTTAAAGAAGGGAAAATTATCGGTGAGGGGTATCACAGGAAATTCGGTGAAAATCATGCGGAAATTAATGCTATTGAGCATGCTTCTGAATCGGTAGCGGGGGCTACTTTTTATGTAACTTTAGAACCGTGCAGTCATTACGGCAAAACACCCCCCTGTGTTGAGAGGATCGTTGACGTAAAGGCGTCGAGAGTGGTTATAGGGACTACCGATCCCAATCCCCTGGTTTCCGGCAAAGGGATAAAAATCCTGGAAAATCACGGGATCAAAACAACGGTTGGAATTCTTGAGGAAAAATGCAGGGCGTTAAACGAAAAGTATTTTAAATTTATCGAGACAAGGATTCCCTTTATTACCCTCAAATATGCCCAGACCATAGACGGCAGGATTGCAACATCTACAGGTCACTCCAGATGGATCAGTTCGGGACCATCCCTCAAGTTTGCCCACAAGTTGAGAAGTCATCACGATGGTGTCCTCGTGGGTGTGGGGACAGTTCTTAAAGATGATCCTGATCTGACGGTTCGACTGGTAAGAGGAAGAAGCCCTGTCAGAATCGTAGTTGATCCGGAATTAAAAATATCTGAGGATGCACGGATTCTTCAGAACCAGAAAAAATCCAGGACGATCGTAGTCTCCACATCCCGCTCGGCCGGCGCAAAGAGAACTTTACTTGAAGAAATGGGGATTGAAATTCTCGTGATCGGTGAAGGTGATAATAATCGTGTCGATCTGAAAAATCTCTTGATTGAACTTGGAAAAAGAGAGATATCCTCAATTCTCGTTGAAGGAGGCTCAAAAATTATCACCTCATTTGTGGAAGAAAGACTCTTTGACAGGATGGTTGTCATTACAGCGCCGAAAATACTGGGAAAGGGAATTGAAGCAATAGGCAATTTAGGGATTGAAAAAATGAGCGATTCAATCGGCCTGACCTTCGAGAGGGTTTACCGAAAAGGCAAAGACATCATTATAGAAGGATTAATTCAAAATTCAAAATTCAAAATTCAAAATTAATCCTAAGAAAGGAGTTGTCATGCCTTGGTATGCCGTCCATACGAGATCACGCTTTGAAGACAAGGCCTGCGCCGGCCTTGTTCAAAAATCTATTAATGCCTTTCTTCCCAAGATGGAAGTATGGAGCAGGAGAAAAGATAGAAAGAAAAAAATCAAGATACCCATGTTTTCAGGGTATCTCTTTGTGGAATTATTCGACTTAACCAATGAAAAAAAGTTAGAGGTCCTTAAAACTCATGGTGTCGTCAGGATGCTGGGGAAACCTAACAGTTATGAGCCGACACCCGTTCCCGATGCCCAGATAGAGGCCATACAGCGTTTAGTAAATTCGGAAGTGGAAATGCAAACGTGTCTGTACCCGAAGGTGGGTGAAAGGGCCCGTATTGTAGACGGGGCCTTCAAGGATATCGAAGGCGTTGTGCTTAAAACGGATTTAAAAAAGAATCTCCTTGTTGTCTCCATTGATCTTCTTCAGCGTTCCGTTGCTATCAAGTTAGAAGGATTTAAAATCGAAAAAATTTAATCTTGGTTAAAAGCCTTCATAGCCTCTTTCAACAGCAGATTTTCCTGTCCCCTGTATTTCGGTGAGAAATGAAAAATCGTCATATTCTTTGCGCCCGCCCTTCGCGCCAGATCTCCCGCCTGTTTTGCCGTCAGGTGATATTTTCTCAGCGCTATTTCCGCATCCTTTTCAAGGAAAGGAGCCTCAATAAAAATCATGTCGGAGGCCCGGGCCAGCTCGATAATCTTCCGGGCATTATCTTCATTGTAAACAGCGTCCGCTATGTAGGCAATCTTTTTTCCAGGTGTTATCTTGATGATCTTTTCCTTCAGTTTTCCAAGGGGTAATGTCTTCACGGGAATTTGTTTGTTTTGGTTTTTCCACCATACATTGACGGGAGTATCGTCAGATTCGCCCCTGAGAATTTTATCTTTGAGTTCTCCAAGCCATGCCCCGACGGGAAGTCCCATCTCATCGAGAACATTTTTCTTGATATTGATGTGTTTTTTTTCTTCCATTGAGTATGCAAGTGATGGAATCTTGTGATCAAGAAATACCCCTTTTACTGTAAAATCATTCCTGTCTACCAGTGTACCGTTAAAATCTTCAGCGTCAGCCACTACTTCAGGTTCAAAGACACTTTGGCAGCGATAACGCCTTGTCATCTTTCGTTTTTCATGAACTTCCGTTACCTCAAGAACAAAATTGTTTGAATAGTTTTCGACAAGATTCCAGGTGTAGGCACCTATTTTGCTCTCCACGTTTTTAATGAAACCCTGTGGGCCGAAGAGAAAAATATGCTGATCTCTTCCCAGGCAGACCCTCAATAGATGATCAAATCCGATGAAGTGATCCATATGTGTATGAGACACAAATATATGACTGATCTTGAGGAGTTTCCGGGTTGAAAAATGATGGATATCTCCCAGATCAAAAAGGACAGCTTCCTTTTTATATTGAAATTCTGCATATACGCCCGGATCGTCAAAAGGGTCATTGATGAGTTGAGCGCTGAACATAACCTTATTTCCTTTCAAGTAACTTAAATTCGCAAATGAGTTGTAAGTAGTTCATGTTCTTTAACATTTACCAGTAGCGTGCCCCCTCTGTGGGGCACAGAGACCCCACGCTACGTAAGTAGATATAACCTTTTTTTAATATGTTACTTTCCATTATAATGCCGCTAAACGGCATAGTGGAGCTTTTTAGATGAATTATCGTCTATATTACAGTATATTTGGTGCTATGAAAACCTCAATCATTTCTCAGAAGAAGCATAAGGCGCTTATTGAACGGATGAATCAGCTTGGCATAAGGGAAGAAGATCTCCGCGAGACCTTCATCAGGTCTTCCGGCCCCGGGGGGCAGAAAGTAAACAAAGCGGCTTCATGTGTATATCTCGTCCATACTCCGACAGGACTTTCCGTGAAATGTCAGCAATCACGGTCCCAGTCTTTAAATCGTTTTTTGGCGAGACGCATACTTTTTGACAGGATCGAAAGGCTTCAGAAAGGACATATCAGTGCGGAAAGGGAGAAAATAGAGCAGATAAGACGACAAAAAAGACGCCGGTCAAAAAAGGCAAAGGAGAAAGTTCTCAGATTAAAACATGTCCAATCCGAAAAGAAGGCTCTTCGTTCGAAGAGCAAAGGGCTGAGCAATGAGCAATGAGCAATGAGGACTGAGGGCCGGAAATGAATATTCAAAGGTT
>CAZGAK010000057.1:0-15391 GCA_964523565.1 uncultured Syntrophaceae bacterium
TCTCAGGGAACCGCCCAGTGCGCGCCCACAGGAAGTGCCCTTGGGGTAGACCCGCTTGCTTGGGTGGTGTGGGGGCTGGGGGAGAAAAACCCCCGGCTACCCGATTAGCTACCGCATGATAGGCTATTATTTTGAAGGTGTTTTCTCTACTTCGTAATTTACTGATATCATCCAGTCGGAATAAGAAGAATCAATTATTTTAAATCTTTGAATCAATTCCTGTCTGAACAAGGTTTCGATAGGGGTACCTCGGCCCGGCCAAATTCTGAACTTGATACGGAGAATTTCTTTTTCGGGAGCAGTTTTAATAACACCTTCAATACTGACTGGCTTTACGAGGACACCCGGGAATTGTTTCACAAAGGAATTGGTGGTTTCTTCGATTAATCCCTTCATCTTATCTCTTGATCCAGGCTCATTTGATAGAGTCACATCAACGATACATCTCACGTAGCCGCGAGAATAACTAATTACATTCATTATGCTTCGATTCGGAATAAACACCTCTGCGCCAAGGGCGTTCTCGATAACAATGAAACGCATTCCAATGGAACGAATTATTCCTGTCTGGCCCCCGATTTCCACCATATTCCCAATGTTAATCAAATCTGACAGAACCAATGTCAAACCCGTTACAACATCCTGGACCAATCCTTGAGAGCCAAAACCGATTGCCAAACCGAGGACAGAAGCGCTAGCTAAATAGGCGGTTAAAGAGACACCCAGCTCGCGAAGGATAAGCCCGAACGCTCCGAAATAAAGTATAAAAATAAGAAAGCTCTGTGTCAGGCTTGCAACAGATTTGAACTTCGATTGAGGCCTGGAAGAGGTGATTCCCTTTAGATGCTTCCATAGTGCTTTGACCATCAAGACGATGCCATGAGATCCAAGTGCCAGGAACAATATTACAAGAACTCGTTGTAAAGTATTTTCGCTTCCCATGAATTGTTGTGCGATATTCATCATGATTGATCCTTTCGGTAAATCAAAGACGCTTCTCAAATGTAGTCAGCTAACATGCGGATCACCGGCCCGAGGAACGAGGGTCCGGTGGATTACCGGGTGTACGCCCGGCATGGGCGTGAGCTTATGGGGTTCAAGTCCCCCGTAAGTGTTCCTGTGTTAAGTTAATAACTTAGCATGAATTACTAGCCGAAGGCAAGGGCGTTACCGTGAGGTGGGGTCTGAAGGAAGCCGGAGTGCAAATTTGTGAGCCGACGAACAGAAACGTCATATAAGGCCGAGTCCCTGGGTAAGGCAGCACCACATGTCAAAGTCCGAGGAACAGGGGATACGGTAAATGGCGCGGCTGCACAAAGGAAGTTCACGTTCTTATCCGGGGAGACCTGTTTT
This sequence comes from uncultured Syntrophaceae bacterium, assembly GCA_964523565.1. Lineage (GTDB taxonomy): Bacteria > Desulfobacterota > Syntrophia > Syntrophales > UBA6807 > CAZGAK01. The sequence continues at coordinate 1,354 of CAZGAK010000057.1, forward strand.
CCATGCGGCATAATGTTGTTTCCAGTGAAATCACCGGAAGGGGCCACCGGTTCCCAAATGTCCCGGCACAGATGACGGAAGACTCTGCCCCATTTGTGAGATACGAAACAAAGATGAGCAGACAGGAAATGAATTGTGCAGCGTCATGCGGAGCAATTCGTATGGTGTGAAAACAGGAGTCAGCAGAGGCCATAGTAGCCAAACGCCGGGAGTAATGTCTCGGACATGGTGAAGGGCTGAACATCAAGGAGAGGAAAAGTATCCATGAGTTCTGAATATACATTGAATCCGAACGGATGAGTATTGTTCAGGCGCTTAACGGAAGAACTAGCCTCAAGTCATCACTTCTGTCAAAGAACAGTTGGTGAGGATTCATTACCCGGCTACGGCCCGGTAATCTTGATGAAACGCCCTGTGCGGACCCGCATGCAGGGTGTTGTGGGGAGGGGGAGAGAGAAACTCCCCCTTACCCGATTATAATAATATTTATTTAGGTTTTAAATATTTCAGGAGGTCATTGACAGCATGAACAATCCATTCAGCATCTTTATAAGACCACCCTCCCATTCCATCTATATTTGTATTAATATTCTCGCTGCTTTTGCTTTTTTTATAATTTTCAATAGCTCTGTTGAAGCCTTTTCTTTTCCAGAATGGGAGCTTTTCACATATGATGGACAAAGCTATTCCCCATGTTCCAGTCAAACCGGAACGGGGGTTGTTTTTCACACTCAAGAGTTCGCTACGAATGGGGTTGATCAGGTCATTAAATTCGCGCCTTCTGTCCCTATCAATACTAAGACGGTTATAAACAAGATAACCAACGAGAGCGATTATAAGACTGAAGGAGATTGTGATTTCTGTCGAAAACATTGTGCTCTCCTTATTGCCTTGATATGGGGTTTAGGGAGCTTCATAGTCGGAATGTTAATTGCGTACATACGGTCACGGTTATTGTACCCATGAGTTTTTATTATAATGCCGAGTTGGCGGGCAAATTTTAGCGGCATAATGGGCGCGGAGCGTCCGATTATGCAGGAAAATTTGCCGGTCGAACGATTGGTTCGCAAGGCGCTCCGCGCCGGAGAACCATTCGGTCGGCCGGGTATCCGGCAACTCGGCATTCCTCAAGGCGCGAAGCGCCTTGAGGAACCATTGATTGACAGGCCAATTTGCCTTGATATAACGATATTGAATGTATTTTCGGGCAAATTTGCCTTGCCCTATTATCTTCAATTTTGCTACTACTTTTATCAAACAAGAATATCATATGTCAACACTTGAAAACACCTCTAACAACAGGAAACTGTTTGATGAAGTGCGGATCAGTATTTAGGAGAAATGCCAGTTCTGGCATTTCTCCTAAATGGCTAAGTCACGTTCCTTGTTTCCCTTGTGATTTATGACCTTTCGACGATCCTGATCTCCTCTTCCGTCAGATCGTACAATTCATAAACCAACCGATCAATTTGCCGGTCTGTGGTCTAAATCTGACGTTGGAGGACGGTTTTAGTCTGGGGCTCCCTGGCTTCGGCTAATTGTTTGTTGAGATCAAGCATACGTTCGACGAGTTCTACCATCCGGTCGTGGCGGGTCTTGTCGGCGGGGTCGGAGAAGTTGATGGTACGGATGGGGAGGCGAGCCAGTTGGTTGGTCCGCACCTTTGTGAATGCACCCTTGGTTAGATCGAATGCAATTACCTTGATGAAGTATGTGGAAAGTTGTGAATTGAGTAGCCCCAGTAAGTATGATAACAGTGTAGATTCATTTGCTATCTTGGGATACACTGCGTAAAGTGTGCTGAGCACATAACGGTTCTCCAAATCCACTGTGGCGATGATGCGCTTCCCCGTCTCACGAACGACGATCTTGGGAATTTCATAGAACGATTTATTTTTCCAGTTGCGAGCAAGCCACGGACCATAGTTCACGTACAGATTTTTTTCGAATGTCATGTATCGCCCAATCGACCTGCCGCCAAGTGTTGGTTTCCAAGGACCATCCAAGATCACATCTGAGGATTTTACATGCTTTTTATTGTTGCCGGTCTTGATGCACTGGCGGATGAAGCATATATCCCCCAAGGAACGTGAGTTTAAATATAGCTTCTTGGCGAGCTTCTGTGTGGTGGGGTCCATGAATATGTCAAAGGTCGAGTTGGGATTATTGCCCAACTGTGATTGAGGGACTTCATAGTCATAATAGTTGTACAACTGCTGTGTTGAGATGACCTGCTTTCTGATTTTTACTCTTTGGTTAGTTGCCTGTCCTCTTGATGCTATAATAATGCAGGTATGGATCGTCGGATCAGCAAAAACATCCATACCAAAATTGTTTATTTCTTTGACCATGCAATTGTCAAGAATATACTGACGTAGTCTTCGGGCGTACAGATTGCTGAGCAGAGGGCTTGGCACGATGTATCCCAGTAGACCCAGTCTACGACAAAGCTTAATCCCTTTCTCAATAAATATCTCATACGTGTCAAATCTCCCCTCAGTTGCTTCAAAACGATTTTCAAAGAAGATTTTAAACTCCACAGTGGTAACCATACCATACGGCGGATTCCCGATCACCGCATCGAAACCTCCATCCTGCATGATTTCAGGAAATTCAGCCTCCCAGTCAAAGACATTGATGCGGTACATTTCTTCTTCATCGAGAAAGCTCATTTGCTGTTCTTCGTAGAAATCGGGACCGATAAGAGAATTGCCGCATTTGATATTGCTTCCCAGGTCGGGCAGGGCGCGTTCGTGGAAAAGTTCGAGTGTTTTTCCGATTGTTTCAGCGCTTTCGTCCTCCAGCACCTTGAGAAGAAGTGAAAGTTTGGTCACTTCCACGGCCTGAGCGTCGATGTCCACGCCATAAATGTTGTTGAGAAGGATACGCTTTCGCTCATCGGTAGTTAGTCTCCAGTCACCGCCGGGTCCCTGATAAAGGCGTGGTTTGCGTCCTTTGGCCCATTTCTCCGGACTATCGGCAATGTATTGATCCTGGTGCCAGTCGAGAAGATATTGATAAGCGCCGATGAGAAAGGAACCGGAGCCGCATGCAGGATCGAGGATTTTCAGTTTGCTTGCCGCCCCGCGGGGACCCGGCTTTTTGCCCTCAATTAGCTTGCCGACGGTTTGTTTTACGATGTAATCGACAATGTAGGTTGGTGTGTAATAAACGCCTCCTGCCTTCTTGACCTCAGGTTTATCTTCAACAACGGCCCGGTTGCCGGAGGTAAGACGGATTACCTTTCCCAGAAACCGTTCATAGACCTGCCCCAGAATATCTGCCGGAAGGACGGAAAATTCATACGGGCTGTCCGGGTAATAGAGATTTCTGAAAATATCCTTGAGGGTTTTGTCGTCAATTGTGAGATCAAGTGTAAGATCATCGGGGGGAGATGTGCGATCCTTTTCCTTCCTGAAGTGAAAAAGGCCGGAGTTATAACGATCATCGGCCTGCTGAAATATCTGGCAGAGTCGCCGGTAGGTCTGTGCACCGTTTCTCAAAGACATAAGCCGTCCGTATGGTTCGATGCCCCGGTCTTCACAGATACGGAGAAAAACTATACGATCAATGGTACGCTGGACGGCAAAATTCAATTCGCGTTTTTTCAGGCCGGGATTCCGCAGGGCAAGATTGCGCGCCAGTACTTCACGCCACCGATCAATTTCTTCGAGAAACGCTGTGTCCACCCCGGCGGTTCCCCGCTTTACCTTGCTTGACTCGACATATCTGTCAAATGAACCTTTGAGGATTGCGTCGCGGGAGAAGATAGATGCAATCTCATCCCACCGGTTGATGTAATCAGTGCACGTCAGGTAAAAAATCCTTGCTGTTGATGCCTTATCGGTTCTGACCGGTTTTATCCGGCTATCATAGACGGCGAATTCCTCAAAATCCGTCAGAATGCTGAGTGGTAATTTTGCCGACCAAACATATCGGCGAAGCTGGTAGGCCGGACTGATATCTTCCCTGATATTGACCGAGGGTTTCTTTGCTTCCAGGAAGAATTTTCGCGTTCCACCAATGCGGAAGCAGTAATCAGGAGCCTTCGTGGCACTGCCCACTTTAATGGCATCCTCATGAATTACGTCTTTGTATGCCTCGGCATAACCTTGCCTGTTATAGATATCCCAACCCAGGGTTTCGAAGAAAGGATTGATAAACTCCTGACGAACCTGGGCCTCGTTGTATTTGCCTGACCGATACGAATCGAGGTTGCGGTCGAAGCGCTCAACCAGTTCAATAATTTGTTCAGGTGTTGACATCTTTTTATTACTTTGTCAGATGTTTGAAATCACATTGGAAGGATTAATGTTTAGTACCTAACAACACTGGCAATCGTTTGAAAAAATACAGGAATTCCAGAAATAGTCAAGTTATTATGCTGACATTGCTTTTTTATCCTTGACACACATCTTTCTCTTTCCTATATTCGTCACATCACAATGGTTATTCTCGCCATAATTAAGTGACCTTTTCATCGCAGTGTGCAAACAAAGGGTGCAATGAATCTTTCTTTGATGCTTATTCGATTTTTTCTTGTCTTTTACACGGGAGGGCTGAACTCCTCTTCATCTTTAATATATTCGGGTTTTTAAAGTACCTTAAAAGGTATTGATAGATAAAAAAAAGGAGGGAAGGAGAGTAAAATGGGCAATGAGATTGAGAGACCTGAAGATCTGAGTCAGGAACAGATGGCGCAGTTTGTTCTGAACATGTTTCACAGAACTATGGTTCATTACACCCTGTGGTTCAGAGAGGTCGAACACCAGGTGGGGATGGAAAAGGCTCTGCATATCCTGAAGAAGGCGCATAATGATAGTTATAACATACAGATGAACAGGCTGGCCAAAGTCTTTGGTTTTGAAATGGTGGATGGGATACCCAAACCTCTACTGGATATGCCGAAAGATAAACTTCTCACTGTGATGAATAACCTTGGTGTAAACTGGATTGCCAATGACGGTATCTGGTTTCAGGCTGTTGAGTTTGATCGCGATATGTATGATGCTAAACGTTGCAATGATTCCACGTGGACCCGATTTTCTCCCGTTGAGGCGTGGTCCATCAAGCAGTTTTTAGGCCTTGGGGAGCACCCGGGACTGGAAGGATTGAAAAAGGCATTGAGATTTAGAATGTACGCATTTATTAACGTACAGTCCATTATCGATGAGGACGAGAATACCGTTGTCTTTCAGATGAACGACTGCCGTGTGCAGTCGGCGAGAAAACGGAGAGGCCTTGACGATTACCCGTGCAAATCTGCAGGCCTGGTTGAGTACAGTTACTTTGCAGAAGGCATTGATTCGCGAATTAAAACTGAATGCATTGGCTGTCCTCCCGATGAGCATCCGGAGGAATGGTTCTGTGCCTGGCGTTTCACGATACCTGAATAGAAGCAAGTAAACCGGGACATGATTTGTTCCTGTTTGATAAGTCATATTGTTATGAAGCCCTTCTCTCGCCGGCAAAATTGAGGGAAGGGCTTTAATTCCTGAGAGTTTTGAAAACAAAATTTCTCAAAGATTAGAATATTTTTAATTATTTCCCCTTTTGCTTTTCTGCAAATTCGGATTGTTCCGCCTGAGGCGGATCAAATAAATGTATTTGTGACCGTCGAAGTTTCAGACAGACAGTTATGCTTCGATAGGAATTGCTTCTGAAAAATCTTAATTCGTTTTCAAAACCCTGTTTCTCGATTTATCAAAGCTTTCATTATTACATTTGAAAAGGATGGTGAATGTATGAAGGAACCCGTATTGTTGGAAAAGGACGGCCATGTTGGCTGGCTGGTTTTGAATCGCCCGGAGCAGAGAAATGCTCTGTCTCTGGATCTCATGAACGATATGCTGGACAAGCTCGACATGGTGGAAAAGGACCCGGATATTCGGGTTGTCGTTATTCGCGGCAACGGCCCCACTTTCTGTCCCGGCCATGATTTAAAGGAAATGATGGGACATGGTAAAGACATTCATCACTTTAGAAATGTTTTTTCCACCTGTTCAAAGATGATGCAGCGGCTTCATCAAATTCCCCAGCCCGTCATTGCCCAGGTTCAAGGGGTTGCCACGGCAGCCGGGTGTCAGCTGGTTGCGGCCTGTGACCTGGCCATAGCTGAAGAAAATGCAAAGTTTCAGACTCCGGGTGTATTGATAGGTCTGTTTTGTATTACTCCCATGGTGCCTCTGGTCAGGGTCATCGGGAGGAGACGTGCCATGGAGATGCTTCTTTCGGGGCGCTTTGTTTCCGCTGAGGAAGCGGAACGCTTTGGCCTGCTCAATCGAGTTGTTCCTCTTGATAAATTGGAAGATGAGACTCGCTCATGGGCACAGAGTATAGCTCAGTACAGCCGCTACACACTTTCTTCCGGGAAACAGGCATTTTACGAACAGGTCGATATCAGCGAAGTTGCTGCCTATGGCTATGCCAAGGAAATGATCGCTATGGATTGTTTAACCGAGGATGCCTGGGAAGGAATCAATGCGTTTATAGAAAAGCGCCGGCCCGAGTGGAAAGATCGATAATTAGAAATCCGAAAATCGAATAACGTTTTACAGTTTGCGTTTTACGAATAACGTAAATTGTGCTTCGTTCTTCGGATTATCAGAATTTTGGATAAGGAGGTTTTGTTTTGAAGGAACCCCTCTTGATGAACCTGGAAAATAACGTTTACCTTGAAAATAAAACGCTGGTCATGATTGACCGGCGAAAACTTCCCAATGAAGTAGTTCCGGTAACGTGCCGCAACTATGAGGAGGTGGCTCAGGCAATAGAAGATATGGTAATACAGGGTGCCGGAGACATCGCAATCACTGCGGGCTTTGGTCTTTACCTTGCGGCCGTGGATCTGGAAGATACTACAGGAGAGGTGGATATAAAGAAGCTGGAAAGTGTGGCGGCGCGCCTCCGTGCCACACGTCCTACCGGCTTTCATCTGGCCGCTCTCCTGAATAGAATTGTGGAGCTGGTAAAGAAAAGCAAACAAAAGACTTCCTATGTTATTCTCGGATTTCTTGAGGATGTGCTTGCCAGGCAGAGAGAAATTTCTCAGGATACGGGAAGACATGCCGAAACGCTGCTTGTTTCGGGTGACACCATTCTTACTCACTGTTTTGCCGGAGCTGGACTTCTCTATATGCTTGAATACGCGAAGGAAAATGGTAAAGAGATAAAGGTTATCTGCACGGAAACGAGGCCCTATCTACAGGGAGCAAGGCTCACCGCATGGTCTGCAAGCCAGCTTGATCTGGAAACAACACTTATTACAGACAACATGGCGGCACATTTTATGTCCAGGGGTATAATAGATAAAGTTTTCACCGCTGCGGATCGTATTGCTATGGACGGGACGGTGGCCAACAAAGTGGGGACCTTGCAACTTGCCATTTTGGCGAAGTATTATAACATTCCCTTTTACATTCTTGGATATGGCGGACCTGACAAACGTACTCTAAAAGGGGAAGATATTCCTATCGAAGAAAGAGACCCTCAGGAAGTCCTTGAGTTTAGGGGAATTCCTATCAGCGGCCCGGATGTAAAGGCATATTATCCTGCCTTTGATCTAACTCCTGGTGATCTGGTCACAGGGGTGGTAACGAAATCAGGTGTGCAACATGGCAAAAGAAGACCCTAATGCGGCAAAGCCGCAACCAAAGAGGTGTTGACTTGCATGTAGGGCAAGGCTTTAGCCTTGCATTGGGCTTTACGCAGGGCTAAAGCCCTGCCCTACGTTTCCAAGACAGCAAAGCTGCAACCTGTCTGCGTGCGGACACGCACAGGCAGGCCAAAATTCTTTGTCTTATTCGCATAAGCTGGCGCCAGCATCTGCGCAAAAAACGCAGTTGTTGAGAATAAAGCCTCCTAAGAAGGTTTTTCCTTCGTTATCTTACCGGTCAGGGGCCATAACAGATTTTCATTATCAGCGGTCTTCTTCTTAACAATCTTCAACATTGATCCCGGCACAAGATAACTCCTTCCCCTCATCATTACGTACACCAGATACCACGGATCTCCTGGAGCTCTATTGCCCCTTCTTCCGACAATTTTACCTTCTTTGCCATGGTATGGGTGTTCCCGCTTTTCTATGACTACCAAATCTCCCAGGTCCATTTTAAATTACCTTCCTGTTAAGGTTACAACATCATTTGAGAGATAATGCATTGTGTCTTTTGAGCCATAGCACAAAAAGCGAGCTGTTCATACAGCAAAATTTGCAATTATTGACTACCGGATGGCCTTTTATACCATTGTCATGTCGTTTTGCACAGGGGCAATGGTGTAAAATCAGGCTTCGTCGTGAGACTTCGTCGTGAGACTTCGTCGTGAGACTTCGGCGTGAGCTCAGTCGAACGCTCAGTCGAACGCTCGGTCGAACGGGTCAAAAGTGGCAAATGTTCCATCGATTGAATATGATGATGTTTTAATCCTTGACACATGATACTCTCTTTCTTATATTTCCTCGAATCTTGTTCATTCTTATCAAGAAATTTATTACGAGAGGTGGCATTATGGCCTTACTGAAAAAAGGGACAATTCCAATCGGCAGGATGTTGTTTATCCCAAAGGAAGGGGATATTACTAAAGATGACCTGGAAATTGAGGCAAGCGGTCAATATCAACTCAGCGAGATGCCGGATCGCTTTGTTATCAGGAACGGTGAATGTTGCAGGGCTATTATGGTTAAGATAAACACTAAAGAGTAGATATCAAGGGATATTAAAATGAAAACGAAAATTAAAATGCACACGCCGTTTCATGGTAATTATGTCGTTTCGGTTACTGCCGGAGAAGAGGAGTATCGAGAACGTTGTCAGAAACTGTTTATTCGTGAGCTCAATGACTCACAAAAAGAAAAATATTATAAAGACCTGGATGAAAAGGATATCCCGACTCACCAGGTTTCATTTCACGACTTTGGTTGCCGCCGTGTGATTGAAGGAAGATTGAAAGAAAACGAAGAAGATAGAGTGAGTTTTGAGGTGCATGGTAAAATATACAGGTTTTCGCCTTTTGTGCCGAAACGTTAGAACATCTCTGGTTCGCTTATTTCTTTTCATGAGCGTTTAGAACGGCGCGTCATAATGATAATTTTTATAATTATCCTGATTGGAAGAGGCGATGCTATGAGACCTTTGAAAAATGTTCAATTTCGTTCAAGTTCAAGGAAGGCGAAAATATTAACCGCAGGAATACATTGAGTATTTTGAGGATTAAAAATTGAGCCTGACGCTGAAATTGGGCGAAAGGGGGCGTTTTGCAAAGGTCTCACTTTATGAAATCACTTGGTTTATGTACAGGTGCCTCAACACTGTCAGTTGTCGAACTGTTAAAAGATAATAATGACAAAATTTCTTTAGGTAATACCTTTGTGAAACCACACAATGGTAATCCTCAAGAAGCCCTCCTGGCAATCCTCAAGAATTTAGATTTAGAACAATATTCAAGAATTGCCGTAACCGGCAGAAAATTCAGCAGGTATATAAATCTTTCGTCTATTACTGAGCCTGAGGCCGTGGAAACGGCCCTTTCCTGGTTATATGGCAATGGAACCCGCTTCAATGCCATTGTAAGTGCCGGTGGAGAAACCTTTATGGTTTATGTGCTCGGCAAAGATGGCAGAATATCATCAATACAGGCAGGAAACAAATGTGCATCAGGAACGGGAGAATTTTTTCTGCAACAGATCAGGAGGATGGGAATTTCTCATGAGGAAGCGGTTCAGTTTGCTCAAACAGAAAAGCCTTATAAAGTTTCAGGCCGCTGCAGTGTTTTTTGCAAGAGTGATTGTACCCATGCGACAAACAAGGGGGTACCTAAAGAGCGGGTTACAGCAGGGCTCTGTCAGATGATGGCGGGGAAGGTTATTGAACTTCTAAAGCAGATTCCCAGGAATGATATCATGATAATCGGGGGCTGCGCGCAGAATTCCGTTATGATCGATTATCTGAAAAGAGAAATAGCAGGTCTGGTTGTTCCAGGGGAAGCGCCTTACTTTGAAGCGCTGGGATGTGCACTGTGGGCATTAGATAATAATACGATTCCTTTCCATGGGGTGGAACATCTTCTAAAAAAGGATCAGAAAATCTTCTTTCGTCTTCCACCGTTGAGAAATTATGAGGCTGTGGTTGACTTTAAAACGGCAGAAAGGGGGAAGGCCAGGGAAGGTGACCGCTGTATTCTGGGGCTTGATGTTGGTTCTACAACAACGAAGGCTGTTATATTACGAATAGAAGACGACATTATTTTATCTTCTGTCTATTTACGGACGAATGGCAATCCTGTACGGGCATCAAGGGAATGTTATGCCGGTCTTTGTGATCAACTTGGTGCTCTTGCGGATAAAATACATATCGTCGGACTGGGAGTTACAGGATCAGGCAGGCAGATAGCCGGTTTGCATGCGATGACCGAAGGAATTATAAACGAAATTATAGCTCATGCAACGGGCGCACTTTACTTTGATAAGGATGTGGATACCATATTCGAAATCGGAGGTCAGGATGCAAAATACACGTACATAACAAATGGAGTTCCGTCCGATTATGCCATGAATGAAGCATGCAGTGCAGGCACGGGATCTTTCCTGGAGGAGGCGGCAAAAGAGACCCTCGGGATCGAGATGGAAGAGATCGCCCATATCGCTCTTCAGGGAGAAAGTCCCCCTAATTTCAATGACCAGTGCGCGGCATTTATCAGCAGTGACATTAAAAATGCATTCAACGAGGGAGTTGCCAGAGAAGATATCGTTGCCGGTCTGGTTTACTCCATATGTATGAATTATGACAGTCGCGTAAAGGGGAACAGACCGGTAGGAAAGAAAGTTTTCATGCAGGGAGGTGTCTGTTTGAACGAAGCCGTACCATTGGCCATGGCTTCCATTACGGGAAAACGTATCATTGTGCCACCCGATCCAGGGCTTATAGGTGCCTTTGGCGTGGCTTTAGAGATAAAATGTAGACTGAGTCTTGGTTTAATGGAGGAAAGTTCCTTCTTATTAAAACAGCTAAGTGATAGGGAATTAGAGTATGGAGACTCCTTTATATGTGATGGCGGCAAGGAGAAATGTGACCGGAAATGTGAAATAGCAAGAATCAAAATCGAGGGAAAGGTATATCCCTTTGGTGGTGCCTGTAACAGGTGGTATAATTTGCGGTCTCACGTAAAGGTAAATGCAGAAGAAATCAATCTTGTTGCCCATTATGAAAAACTGATATTTTGTAAGTATAAACCATCACCGGAAACGCTCGGTGTATCGGAGAATTCCGGGACCATAGGGATTAACAAATCTTTTCTGGTCAATACATACTTTCCACTTTACTACAATTTCTTTTCCCGACTTGGCTTTAAGGTCGTGCTTCCTGATGTCTTGAAACAGGAGGGAATGAATCGACAGAGTGCCCCCTTTTGTTATCCGGCCGAGATCGCTCACGGGTATTTCTTCGATCTTATGGAGAAAAAGCCGGACTACCTGTTCCTCCCTCAAATTAAGGGAGATTACGTGGAAAATGGTCTCCAAAAGGGTGTAACATGCCCACTTTTACAGGGTGAGCCATTCTATCTTGCGTCTTCCTTTAAGGATCATGAAACATACAAAAGCCTAAAGGCAAAGGGGAGAATTTTGAATCCGGTTATCGATTTTTCCGGAGGATTTGAACCGTTAGAGCCTGACTTTATTTCGATGGCAAGAAAATTGGGTGTGGCAAAGAGAAAGGCCCGCCCGGCATATGCAAAGGCAATAGAGAAACAGGAGAATGCCTTTGAAGAGATGAAAAAGGCCGGCATACAGGCGTTAAGGGAACTTGAAGAAGACCCGGGCGAAATGGCCGTAGTCATTTTTGGAAAATCATACAATGCCCTCGTGTCGGAAGCCCATATGGGTATTCCGAACAAGTTTGCTTCAAGGAATATAAAAGTCATCCCTTCTAACTGTCTTCCCATGAAAGAAGAACCGGGTAGAGATCAGATGTACTGGTCTGCCGGGCAGCGTATTCTGAAAGGGGCAAGATTTATTAAAAAACATCCCCAGCTTTTTGGATGCTACATTACCAACTTCTCATGTGGACCCGACTCCTTTCTTGTCGGATATTTCCGGGATATTATGGGGAGGAAACCTTCTCTAACCCTGGAGTTAGACAGTCATGTGGCAGATGCGGGATTAGAAACCAGGATTGAAGCATTTATAGATATTATTAGAAGATACAGGGAACTGGAAAAGGAAAGAAAGATAACTGATGTTACAAGGCATTTTGTACCTGCCAGGGTAAATCTGAATCATAATCAATCGGTATTTATCGATTCAAATAATAAAAAACATCCTGTTATTGATCCGAAAGTCCATCTCATATTTCCTTCAATGGGAAGATTTATTTCAGAAGCGGGTGTTGCTGTTTTTAATGGCCTGGGTGTTCGTTCTTCAGCCCTTCCGCCCGCCGATGAGGAAACTCTCAAGTTTGGTCGGGGAAATACGTCCTGTAAAGAATGCCTTCCCCTTTTGATTACTGTTGGGAGCATTTTGAAGTACATTGATGAAAGGAAAAATAATGACGAACTACTGATCTATTTTATGCCTACTGCCTCGGGTCCGTGTAGATTTGGTCAGTATTCCGAATTTACGAAAGATCTGATTTCCAAGTTAGAATTGGAAAATGTCGCACTATTTTCCCTCTCTGCCGAAAACAGTTATGCAGGCATTCCGGGACAGAATCTGACAGCAAAACTATGGTCTGGCGTCTTGCTTGCAGACATTTTTGAGGAGATCTATTCCAGTTTGTTAACCAATGCAGTGGATTTGGATTTAGCCATGGGTTCCTTTGAGAGGGAGTGGAAGAGAATTATAGGGGCGTTGGAATCCCAATCGGGTTTTAAAGAAATAATGAAGGTTCTGGAGCTGGTAACGGAAAATCTAAGAAAAATAAAATTAAAAAGGTGCCTGGAAGATTCACCGACTGTTTTGCTTACAGGGGAAATTTTCGTTCGTCATGACGGTATTTCAAGACAGTTCATTGTGGAAGAACTTGCTCAAAGGGGCTTTGCAACTAAGGTATCCACATTGGCAGAATGGGTTTATTATACCAACTGGTGTGTTCAGAATAAATTGTCAACCGGTTATTACACCATAAAGGACAGGCTTTCATTGTTTATCCGAACATTCTATATGAAAAGGTATGAAAGGGCATTCCGGGAAATACTTTCAAAGTCTAATCTTTGCACCAATAAATTGGAAGATGTAGATCATATTATAAAACACACCCGTCATCTGATGAGTCCTGAACTTGTAGGTGAGGCCATTTTAACTACGGGTGCGGCAATAAATGATGTACTCGACTATTACTGCGGGGTAATTGCGATTGGACCGTTTGGGTGTATGCCCAACAGGCTGGCTGAGGCGATTTTAACCAGGGAAATGAACATGGAGGGAAAATTAGCTACGGGGAACAATAATAAAAAAATGAAAGATCTTTCTGAAAAAATTCATGATCTTCCATTTCTGGCGATTGAGAGTGATGGAAATCGGTTCCCCCAGATCATTACGGCAAAACTTGAGGCCTTTTTATTACAGGCTGGAAGGATACACGAAGAAATCATGAAAGCATAGGGGAAACAAGTGTCTAAAAAATATGAGCGATGTGAAAATTTCAACCCTAAATTCTGGGTTTAAAGGAGGAGGTATTGTCCATGGAAGAAAAGGTCATTATTTACGGGAAGGCGGGTTGACCCTATACTGATGAGGCTAGGTCAGCCTATGGAGACAGGGCAACATACGTGGATGTTAAAAAAGACAGCTCAAAATTAGCAGAAATGCTGAAATATTCAGGTGGCACACGACAGGTACCCGTTATTGTTGAGGGAGATAAAGTAAAAATAGGCTACGGTGGTACCTGAGGTGTGTAATAACCGGTAGTTTGCCGGTATATTTATATAAAATGCCAGAATACCCCGTGCTTTGCACGGGGATTAATGGATTTCTGGCGGTTTTCGTAAAAATTTTATGAAATATTAAAACTTGAATACCCCGTTTTGTAAACGGGGATGAAAAGTT
>CAZGAK010000058.1:0-15284 GCA_964523565.1 uncultured Syntrophaceae bacterium
CATTTTTGCAAGAACTTTACAATTAAGGGACTATTGGTTCGAAGTCACATTTTCTTTTCCCTTATATAATTAACCAATCCGCCTGCCTGTATAAGATCACGCATAAATTCCGGAATCGGCTTTGCCGAAAAAGACTTATGCCCATTTCTGTCTTTGATCTCTCCCGTGGCAAGGTCAACAATTATTTCCTCCCCATCAGACAGTTCATCGGCAGCTTCCTCCGATTCTATTAACGGTAATCCTATATTGAAGGCATTTCGATAAAATATCCTTGCAAAACTCCTGGCAATGATAATACCGATACCTGCAGCCTTGAGAGCAAGGGGAGCATGCTCACGGGAAGAACCGCACCCGAAATTTCTCCCTGCAATTAAAACATCGCCTTGAGATACCTCACCTGCGAAATCGGGTCTGTGATCGGCAAAGCACTTCTTCGCCAATTCAGCTCCATCGGATATGTTGATATACCGCGCAGGAATAATCAGATCCGTATCAACATCATCACCAAAATTCCAGACTCTGCCCTGAATTTTCATTCAATTAGTACCTCTCTCAACATCCATTACGTTGGGTTTCAAAACACTTAACTGTGAATCCTTTTTTTGTTTTGAACATTTGTTTTTTTGTCATTCGAATTTGTTTCGAGTTTCGTGCTTCGAATTTCGAATTTTCGACCGAAAAGACGGAGTTTTCGGTCAAGCACTAAACTATTACGTTGGGTTTCGCAGGCTCAACCCCACCTGCAAACTACAGATCGTCAGGTCCTCCGACTCGGCCGAGAACTGCTGAAGCAGCCGCCACAAAGGGATTGGCAAGATATACATCGCTCCCGGGATGCCCCATCCTTCCTGTAAAGTTCCGGTTCGTCGTGGAAACAGCTTTCTCACCCTCTGCGAGAACACCCATATGTCCTCCCAGACAGGGCCCGCAACAGGGTGGACCGATTACAGCACCCGCGTCAAGGAAAGTTTCTATTATTCCTTCCTGTATGGCTTTTCTATAAATCAGGGGTGATGCGGGTATAACGATAAGTCTTAAGCCGCGGGCGATGCATTTTCCTTTCAGGATACTCGCCGCATTACGCAAATCTTCCAGCCATCCGTTTGTACAGGAACCGATGAATACCTGATCGATTTCGATATTTCCCGCATCCGAAACAGGACGAACATTTGCGGGCGAATGGGGAAAGGCGACCTGTGGCTTAATTTCATCCACGTTTATTTTGATCACCTTTTCATAGTAAGCATCAGGATCACTTTTATAGATAACAGGTTTATTGTAATACATCTCTTTTACATATGAAAGGGTTACCCCATCCGGCTCTATGATACCATTTTTCGCTCCAGCCTCAACGGACATATTCGTCATGGTAAATCTCTGATACATGGGTAATTCACTTATCACGGCCCCTGCAAACTCCATCGCGCTGTAAAGGGCGCCTTCGACACCTATCTCTCCTATCGTATAAAGGATTAAATCCTTACCCTGTACCCATGGTAACAGATTGCCTTCATATTCAAACCTTATGGTTGGTGGAACCTTCAACCACATTTCACCCGTCGCCATAACTGCCCCCAGGTCGGTACTTCCGACACCGGTAGAAAATGCCCCCAGAGCGCCATATGTACAGGTATGACTATCAGCACCGACAATAAGCTGGCCTGGCATGACAAAACCTTTTTCCGGAAGGATAACATGTCCGATCCCGGCATCACCAGCTTCAAAATAATACTTAATCCCCTGCTCTGTCGCAAAGTCTCGCATAATCTTGACCTGCTGTGCCGATTGAATGTCCTTATTAGGCACGAAATGATCAGCTACCAGAACAATCCTTTCGTCATCAAAAACCTTTCCTGCTCCTATTTTTTCGAATGTCTCTATGGCAAGGGGAGCTGTTACATCATGGGCAAAAGCAAGATCAACCTTTACCTCGAGCAGTTCCCCCGGAGACACCTTTTCCTTCATGGCATGCCGTGCCAGTATCTTCTCCGTTATGGTCATTGACATATTTTAATCCCCTGACAAACCGTTCTTATTCAGATTATCCTTGCTCAATTTGTACTGGAAGCTATCTACCAGAGCCTGCCAGCTTGC
The DNA here is from genome assembly GCA_964523565.1 of uncultured Syntrophaceae bacterium. GTDB lineage: Bacteria > Desulfobacterota > Syntrophia > Syntrophales > UBA6807 > CAZGAK01. The sequence continues at coordinate 2,095 of CAZGAK010000058.1, forward strand.
CTCAATAACATTTGTAGAAACGCCTATCGTAGTCCAGACTTCGTCTTTGTCTCTTGACTCTAATAAAACCCTTACTTTCGCGGCAGTACCTTCGCTGCCTTCGATTATTCTTACTTTGAAATCCACCAGATGCATTTCATCGATTTGCGGATAAAATTTTCGCAAGGCCTTTCTCAAGGCATTATCAATAGCATTAATGGGACCGTTACCTTCCGCAGCGGTTATCTCATATTCCTTCCCAACAGAAATCTTTATAGTTGCCTGAGCATGTGATGGATCATTTTTCGTCTTTTCATCTATAACACGAAAGGACTCTAACGTAAAAGGTTCTTCAAATTCGCCGATTGCCTTTTTTATCAACAGTGCAAGGGACCCATCAGCCGCGTCAAACTGGTACCCCTGATCCTCCATCTTTTTTATCTCCTGGACAATCTTTTTACTGACGCTATTATCTTTCTCCAGATAAATACCGAATTCCTTTGCCTTGTACTCTATAGTACTCCTTCCTGAAAGATCTGACACCACTACCCTGCGCTGATTTCCCACGAGCTCGGGATCTGTGTGTTCGTAAGCAATCGGGTTTTTCAAAACCGCATTCACATGGATACCGCCTTTATGGGCAAATGCACTGCGACCGACAAACGGCCTCGTATTAACGGGAGGCACGTTTGACACATCACTCACATAACGTGAAAGATTCGTAAGATACGGGATAGAAGACTCGGGAAGACATCTCTTTTTCATTTTTACATCGACATTTCCAATAATGGAAATCAGATCTGCATTTCCGCAGCGTTCCCCATAACCGTTGACCGTTCCCTGAACCATTTTCACACCCAAAACAACAGCAGACAGGGAATTTGCCACAGCCAGACCGCAATCATTATGGGCGTGGATACCCAATTGATCAGGCGGAATAAAAGATCTAACCGCTTTAAGGCTTTCCTCTACCTCCCACGGGAGGGTACCACCATTAGTATCGCAGAGAACGATAACATCGGCACCGGCGGAAAAGGCTGTCCGTAATGTTTCAAAAGCGTATTCTGAATTATTTTTGTATCCGTCAAAAAAATGTTCCGCGTCGTAGATCACTTCTTTGCCTTTCGACTTCAGATAACTTACAGACTCATGAATGATTGACAGATTTTCCTCTAATGACACTCCCAGGATCTCTGTTACATGAAAGTCCCACGTTTTTCCGAAAATGGTCACAACGGGCGTGTCCGCCTCAAGCAATGCCTGGATGTTGGGACATTTCTCAACGGACAGATCGGGTCTTCGGGTGCTGCCGAAAGCTGCAAGACGCGCGTTTTCAAACTTGACATCCCGTGCCATTTCAAAGAAGCGCATATCTTTCGGGTTAGAACCCGGCCAACCACCTTCAATATACTGGAACCCCATATCGTCCAGTCTTTGAGCGATCCTCAGTTTCTCTTCCGCAGAAAAACTGATCTGTTCCCCCTGGGTTCCATCCCTTAAGGTTGTGTCATAGATTAAAACATCCCATTTATTCATAACGATTACCTCTCCTTTAACCAAAAAAAAACCGCTATCGGTTGACCTGATAACGGATTTATTAACTTTCTTGTTTTAGGAAACCACACCATTACCGGGTCACATATTTGCCCCCTCAATAATTATTCCAAGTATAATGATAATGGTTATACTGTTCCTAAACATAATGAATTTTATTTCCTGCTCTTTAGCTACCCTGTTTTCACTGGACTTTAAAGACAGACTTTAAAACTTTACACAGCATTTGTCAATCGGAAATTTTTATTTTTCAGAAAGTAATCTACAAATAAGACCTGGCTCCCCAGTATCGTCTTTTATAATATTTATTCGACAGCAAACTTATACGCACCGTCTTGCCCTTTCTTGGCGCATGGATAAATTTACCGTCGCCAATATATATTCCCACATGAGAAACTTTTCCCCTTCCTGCTGTATCAAAAAATACCAGATTACCTTTCGATAAATCATTTAGCTTTACATATGCACCCATTCTGTACTGCTGCACGGACGTCCGGGGAAGGTTCAGGCCATTCAGTTTATAGACAGTCATGGCAAGACCGCTGCAATCAAACCCTTTTTTAACGGAGGAACCACCCCAGAGATAAGGAACACCTATAAAGGTATTTGCCGTCGCTGCAAGTTCATTTCTCAGATAGTTCTTACCGTACTTACGCTCCTTTGCTATGGCATATTCACCGGGACTTACAATGTAAAAATCATCAATAACTCCCATGGCTTTAAGAATCACTGCCTCTTTGCAAGCATCCTCCTCAGACAGAAAATTACCAAACCGCACCTTGTAGAGTCCTTTTTTGTATACAAAATGATACGCATCCAAACCCTGTCCATTAAGATAATCGGAAAGCCCGCTTGCATTTTCAACGTTTGAAAAGGCACCGACCTGAATCGTATAGCCCATTTGATCCAGGGGTTTTTCCTCAACAGCGGTATAATTGTTGTGGTACGGAACATGCGGGGAGTAACAACCTGTTACAAAAAATATTATTATGAATAATGCAGGAAGGAAAACTTTCGGCACTTTATAATTCCCCGGTCTTACATCAGCTTCATTGTGATTTCGTAAACATTGGCAAAGGCATCACTCGACTGAACCAGGCTGGTCAGGGGAATCATCTCGGAAACTACTGTATTTATCTGCCTGTCATACACGACACCTCCCAGATTGGTAGGTTGTATCATTAAATACTTTTCAGCCACAAGTTCTATAACCCGGCTCGCGTTTTTGTCCTTGGGATTAGTGACCATATTGGTAATCATATACGGCCGGATTTCATTAATCTTTTTTTGCAGACCAACCATAACATCCTTGCCGTTTATATCCTCGACAACCTGAAGAAGATCTCTAATCGTTCTTACCTTAAGCTCATTATTCGCATCCATGGCCGTTTTAATCAGAGCCTGAAGAGCCGGCTGCTGACTGGAAAGTCGACTCAGTCTTCGGTAAACAGCATTTCGAACAAAGGCATACGCATTCTGAATTGAAATAGGTTGCGGTGATAGAACAACAATTTTTTTATGGGCCATAAGAAAAAAATCCAGCACATTGAAAGATGTCCCGGCTCCAAGATCAAGCACAACATACTCAGCATCGAGTTTGGATATGTTGTGGATAATCTTTGTTTTCTGGGCAACATGAGGGTTTGCCAGGGTAAGAACATCACTGGCGCCACAGATAAGACGAAGGTTTTCCACTTCCGTGTCAATACAAACGTCCTCCAGAGAATCATATCGTTTGGTGACAAAATCATTCAGGGTGCGAGGCGGGCTTTTTATTCCCATGAGTGTATGAAGGTTTGCGCCACCAAGATCGACATCCATGAGAATGGTACGATTGCCTATCCGGGCCAACCAATAGGCCAGAAGGGTGCTGATAGTACTTTTACCCACTCCTCCCTTTCCTCCACCCACAGCCCATATCCGGGGGACAGTTTCCATTTTCGTATTCTGCTCTTCTTTCATATCATATCTTCCAGATGAGTGAAGACAACACTATCTTTTCACGTATGATTCCCACAGGCTATAGATCATGTCCTGTTCGCCATCGCCTACATAACAGTGCTTTTTCAAGAAATTGAATTCCTCTTCACCCATTTCCTTGAACTGGACACCTATTAATATGTTTTTTCTTTCGCCGTGAGAAACCTCCCTCCTCCAGGCAATCGTCCCCAAAACATCTATCCCCGCAGACACTTTCGGTATATTGATCAGTACCTTGACGTTCTTCCCTACCATGCCAGTGGTGGAACCTGTCCAGTACTTCTCACCCAGACGAATACAAGCCCCGCCTATCGAGATATCCTCCGTAATCCCATTGAGAACTAAAGTGCTTTGACCTGCCTCATCCGGAAAAATCTTCATGGTTACCTTTGTCTGGACCTGATACCTCGCTGTTGCCCTGATTGTTTGAAGTGATTTTCGATCTCTTGACCCCGACCGGGTCCTGCACAATTCCATTGTCAGGAATTCAATGTTAGGATACTTTCTGCAAACATGTATCAAATCCGATTTTGAGATTTTAATCAAATCAACTCCGGTAATCGCTTCGACGACTGAATGGCATAATTTTTCCTCTTCAAATGGATAAATATCACCAAGGAAATTATTTTCAATCAGGTTTTCGATTGATTTTTTTTCGTTTCCCTCTCCCTCCTCCGGAGAGTGATAGACCGTTTCTCTTAAGACTCCCGAGACAATGAAATAGATATCATCTTCAATATCACCAAGTTCTTTTATCACTGTGCCAGCGGGAAAGCGGACCCTTTCCAACTCTCCCATAACCGCATAAAGTTCAAAATAGGTCATCCTGGCAAAAAAATTGTATACCGGTGTTTCTTCGAATCTGATTTCCTGAAGGGCTGAATAAACGTTCCGGCACTCCCGATCAGACGATCTGATGATGCTCCATTCCTGAATTTTGGCTAGAATAGCCTGTAAAGTCATGCCCGATTCGATAAAAAGCCTGGCAGCTTTTCTGTAAATATCGGCGGCGTCATCAAAAACGTTTTTTTGCGCCAGCAGGTCGGCATAGATTATAAGGAGTGCCGGGTTATCGGGAGAGGCATCAAGTATACTTTTAAACTCATCGATAGAATCGATTGTCGTAGAACCACTAATAATGCTGGCTATGATATCGCTATGTTCCTCAATCTGATCGTTCAATATCAACTCCTGTTTTGAACACGGAATTCTCAGCAGGTATATACCGCAAATTCTGTGCTATAGCTTCGTTCTACTTTTAACAAATTTAATGATAGTGTCTATTCGTCCGTTCATCTCCTCGTTTTTCTGATGGTAAAGACGTATAATTTCGTAAAACGACTTCATTCTTTTATCAAACTTCAGCACCATTTCGGAAAACAGGGCAATCTGTTCAGTCAAGATTTCAACCTGTCTCTTAACATCTTCGAGATCTGCATCAGGTGATGAAACAAATTGTTCTTCCCTGAACGTTTTTATCAGATTTTCAAGATCTTCTTTTTCCTCGTCTGAGAGGCCTACATCAAATTCTGCCTGGTTCTCATCAACCATGGTGGTGTCTCCAAATGCGAAAATATGATTTTGGAAAAAATAGAAGAAAAATGGTGAGATGTCAAGCACATATTATTTGCCCCATGGCTCAGTAATGAGTTTCAGCCACATTCACTGTGGCGGACAACTTGAGATTTAAAGATTTATCTTGCACATGACGAAAATAAAAAATATGAATAAATTTTTAACTTAAAGAGATCTGGACGTTTGCTCTTTTATGTTTTAAGTTTGGATTAACAAAATAATTAAGTAAAAAATCCCATAATCCAGTATGAGACATTGTAATCGTAAACATATATTTATTGTCTTAATTTGTACAGTATTTGTTATATGTTTAGGTGTCTCACCCATTTATGCCGATATTTACATGTATATCGACAAAGAAGGTAATTATTATTTTACCGACTCACCGAAATCTTCTCAATACAAACTCTTCCTGAGGGAAAAACGGGCAAAGCCTTCAGGAACACATTCAACGGACAGGTATGACAAATTTATCCACGAAGCGTCTAGAAGGCATGGTGTTTCCTTTTCATTGCTGAAAGCAATGATAAAAGTCGAGTCAGATTTTAACCCGCGGGCTGTTTCAAAAAAGGGAGCCATGGGACTTATGCAGATAATGCCTGAGAATCTCAGGTACCTTCAAATTAACAATCCCTTCGATCCCCGGGAAAATATTATGGGAGGTACCCGTTATATTAAACAACTCCTGAATCGCTTTGACGGAGAAATTCATCTTTCACTTGCAGCATACAACGCCGGCCCGAATAATGTCGATTCTGCCAACGGCATCCCACGTATAAAAGAAACAGAAGGATTCGTAAGAAAAGTTATGAAATATTATTACGGTCTGGAAAGAGATAATCGCTATATGGCAAATGGTTCGCGATAAAGAAATCATTACACGGAATATTTTGACATTTTTAATGAACTGCCCCGAAGCAAGCTTAGGGAAATTGAACCCATAGAGATTAAAAAACCGGCTACAGAAACGTTTCAACGATCATGGACGTTTCTGTAATAAGGGTCCCGCTATTTGTTTTTTCATCTTCAACGGGTTGGTTTTGTTCATCTTTGAGCATAAAAGAAACGGCTTGCACACTGGCGGGGAAGACTTCTTTCAGGAGGCCGACGGTCGTCTCCTTTCTTTTTTCAACCTTTTCCAGCCCCCCATAGCTATCCCCCTCCATCTCGTTGAATCCAAAATCATCGATGAGCAGGATTTGCCGGACGGCGTCAAGCCGTAGTTTGGTTTTTAATATTTCCCAGAATCTGCGGTCGGCCTTGTGGACGCCAAGATCGGCAGAATTGGCAACGACAAATTTAGGATTAACAAATGCCTCTTTCGCCGTTACCGCCTGAACACCCAGTTCACCGAGGAATTCAAGAATATAGCCGGTTGCCTCGGCATAATGGTCTGTAGCAATGACCACGTAGACATCGGGATGTTCCTCCAATACTTGTAAGATGTGCTGCCAGCGCTTATCCACACGGGAATGACCAAGATAACTCTCGACAAACCTTGAGGCGGCAAGAGCAATTATATCTTCCGACATGGCCGGAGAGAATTTCTCTCTGATTCTTTTTACCATAACCCCCTTGTAGCCGACAGATGTGGTGCTTCCCTCCTCCCAGGTGGGATTAACAATCTCCTCCCAGAAGATCTCCGGACTTGTAACGCCCAGGTCCACCAAACCGCTTTCACTCAGCTCCTTCATCAAATTCCCGGGCCTTGCGAACAAAACGGCATCCAGGCTCAGTGTCCCAGAATAATCGAAAATGATCAGTTTTTCCGGTGTCATGCTACTTGTTCTTTTGATGGAATTTAATTATATCAACCAGTTGTCTTGAAGCCTTTCCGGGATCGGGAGCCGCGCAGATGGCGGATACCACGGCAATACAATCAGCTCCCGCCCTGACAACCTCTCCGGCATTAGTCGCATTGATACCACCGATGGCCACCAGGCGGTGACTCGAATAGGCTACGATCTTGGCCAATCCTTCCAATCCCCAGGCTCCTTTGGTATCTGTCTTCGTTGGCGTTTCAAAGACGGGACTGACACCGAGATAATCGCAGTCGAGTTTCTCGGCCTCTTCCACATCCTCCCAGGTTTCCACGGAAAGCCCAACAATGGCATCATGCCCCATAAGAGCGCGTGCCGCTTCATAGGGCATATCATCCTGCCCCACGTGCACCCCCTCGGCGCCAACGGCAAGTGCAACATCGATGCGGTCGTTTATAATAAGAGGAACAGCAAAAGGTGCGAGGATTTTTTTAATGCCCCTTGCTTCCTCTATAAATTCCCGGGTCGTCATCTTTTTTTCACGAATCTGCACACAGGATACACCACCTTGAACCGCCCGCAAAACCACATCTTCGAGCGTATTGTTTCCGCACAGATCGCGGTCGGTCACCAGATACAAGCCTTCCATTATTTCTCCTCTATCCTGACGTAAGGACTGAGCAACGAGCAATGAGGACTGAGGACCAAGAGCTAAAGGCTAAAGGGTTTTTCCTTGATCCTTTGTCCTTGTACCTTGGACCTTTTCACTGTTGACATCACCATCCACTCAAAAAACTCAGTTGTTGAGAATAAAGACTCTAAGACGCTTTTCAATATCCAATTCAGTTAAACAGTATAGTGTATCGAGAAACGCGGTTTGCAGGCTTCCCGGTCCCGCAGCCGTTTCCACGGCAATTTCCCCGGCAATCCCCATGACCGCCATGGCCTGTGCCGCTGCCATGGCATAATTACTGTTTACTGCGGCAAATGCCCCGCACAGGGCAGACGCGGTACAGCCGAACCCCGTAACCCTGGACATCATCGGATGACCATTTCTTATTTCAATTATATTATTGTCTATAACATAATCCGTCTCCCCACTGATACAGATGACACTGCCGTGTGTCTTGTTCAAGTCTCTTGCCGCGTCAAGCGCCGCATGGGATAAGGCGGTGCTGTCCACCCCTTTTGTCCTTGCCCCTTTTTCCGGGCCAAGTGCCATAATCTCCGAAGCGTTCCCCCGGATGATGGAAGGGGAAACAATTTTGATAAGCTTCCGTGCCGTTTCCGTACGGTAACGGGTAGCACCGGCTCCAACGGGATCAAGAATGATCGGAATATTCCGCTTCTTCGCCTCCCGTGCCGCCTTGAACATCGATTCCACCCATTTATCACTCAGGGTCCCGATATTGATAACCAGGGCGCCGGCAATAGCAACCATCTCTTCCACCTCTTCGGCGGCATGGGCCATAACAGGAGAGGCGCCGATAGCCAGAAGGGCGTTTGCCGTCGTATTCATAACCACGTAGTTCGTAATATTGTGGATCAGGGGCGCCTTCCCCCGGATTTCCTCAACTGCCCGCCAGATGTCTAATGCCGTGATCTTCATACACCCTTTCCTTCCTTTTTACCCAGTTTTATGGCACAGAATTCTCCACACATGGTACAACCCTCTTCTTTGGCGCTTTTACTTTTCTCCCATCCCATCTAAACAGGCCATTTATCCATGTTGTAGGCTGAATCCCAATACATATATTCGTATCTGCTTGCAGTGATAAAAATATCTTTTAGTTTTTTATATGGATAATCTTCACAAAAAATGTCCACAAGGTTTCTGAGCCTATCCACAAGACCAAGATAATCTTCTGATAAGAAAACCGATGCCCATTCAACATATATCTCGTTTCTGTTTTCACTCAATTTATCTCTATGGTATTTTGCAATTTCCGAGTAGGACCAAAAGCACGGCAGAACAGAAGTAATGGATTCCTGATACGGTCTTAACGAACTCGTTGCGAGAAGAAAGCTTCTGTAGGATACATTTACAGGAAGGGGATCGACGTTTTTGGCATCTTCTGTTTTATAGCCCAGTTTGTTCAGCAGTTCCTCATATCCTTTAAATTCACCTGTTGCTTCCAGATGTATTACGTCAACAATTTCCTTCACAACATCTGCAGAATCCGCCCTTGAACAGATGATACTGAAATTTTTAATTGCATCCACGAGATAATTATAGTCTTGAAGCACATAAAATCGAAACTTTTCCATTGGCAAAGTGCCCCTGTAAAGTTCAACAACAAAGGGGTGTTCGAATATCTTCTCCCATATATGCCCGGCATCTTTTCTTAATTTTTCTGAGATTTTCATGGTTTTCTTCCCTGAACGACTATATAATCCCCTCTATCATACCCTTCTATCGGCTCTTCTACCTCATCATTTGTATACTTCGGATGCCTCGTAAGGGTTTGGATATATTTCAAATCAACAAATCCGGCGTCCTTTAACAGGTCGGTAACTTCCTTCGTGGAACACCAGTTTGTCTCTTCGATAAACTTGATCGGATAGGGATCTTTCGGAGCCGTTTCAGGATCATGACTTCCTCTTATATAGGCCAGATCATACATCATTGCATAGGAACCTTCTCTTGCAAGAAACGATACGACAATATGACCACCATGTTTCAAAATCCGGTATGCTTCACTCATCGCCTTTTTGCGATCCTTCACATAACTCAACACCGTTCCCAATAAAACCGTGCCAAATTTCTCATCCTCATACGGAACATTTTCCGCCGTTCCGATTTTTACATCGACACCTCTTTCCCTTGCCAGATTTGCCATACCCTCAGTGGGCTCCACTCCATATTTAATACCCAGCCTCTCATCAAACAATCCACTTCCAATACCGATGCTGACGGTATTTTCCGGGTCAGTTATGAAATGTTTTTCTGCCAGCAGTTCCGATTCAAACACAATCTTGTTTTTGCTGAACCATGTATCAAAATCTTCCGGGGTCTCCTCGAAAGGCGAAACTTCCGCTGAAGTAATTAACTCGGCTGCTTTTTTACCAGAAAGAAGCATTCCGCCAAAGATGGGACCCATTCTGGGACCTCCAAAAGCGGCGTTCGCAGCCATCCCGGAAACAAATACACCGGGACAGATTTCTCTCGTGTTTTCAATGGTTAGCCGCTCCGCCTTGTCCGCCCACATGGAACGCTCACCCATGATCTTCCCGGTTTCCGTATTTAAGGCAATATCCGCCTTCCGCTCAATGACACGGAGCACCTCCGTGTCATGTCCCGTCGCGTCGATTACATGTTTTGCCGCAATCGAAAGGGGGTCCACATGAAGCCCTGCCATTTCCACGGGAGACCAGCTGATTACAATACCGGTTACACGACCTTCACGAATGATTACATCTTCTACGCTCATGCAATTAAAGATCCTGGCACCTGCCTTTGTTGCGTGGGAACAAATCGTGGTAACGGATTCAATAGAATCGGCTGTATAGTAGCCCGGTTCATATTCTCTCGTTTTGATACCGAACAGATCAAGAATCTCTTTGCCCTCTTCCTGCACGACGATTTCATTGAACATCATGCCGCCTCCCCACATGCCGCCGCCAATGCTCAACTTGCGTTCGAAAATCGCCACCTTTTTCCCCGCTTTCGCCAGAAAATAAGCGGCCACAAGACCGGCGGGACCGCTTCCCACTATAGCGACATCAACCTCGGTATATTCCATAAACTTTTGAGAAAACCGGTCGATAATTGCCTTTGTTATTACTATTTCATTAAGTTCCATTTTAATTTCCTTTCTCTTAACGTTTTACCTGCAAAAATTTTATTCTCAACATCCTGCGTTTTTTACGCAGGAAGCGATGTCAACAGTGAAAGGGTCCAAGGTGCAAGGTACAAGGTGCAAGGACAAAGGATCAAGGAAAAAACCTTTAGCCTTTAGCCTTTAGCCTTTAGCCTTTAGCCTTTACCGCCCTCGATACATTCAACACTTTGTCCGCAACTTCATCAGGGCTTCTGCCCAGTATCCGAACTATCGGTTCCTTTCCTATGTCACCCCGATCGAAAATCATATCGGGAATTGTATCCCGCTTCGAGAGAACATAATTTGTACCCCACTCCAGAGAAGATCCCTCTTTCCTTTTTATATCTTCCGGCTCATCGGATCGGCTGAAATAATCGACCGTGTATCCCAGATCCCTGCATATTTTTACGATGTCTTCTGAAAACCTTATATCCATTGCTGAACGACATTCCCTGTCATACCGCATAACCGTAAGTACGACACTGGCAACATGACTTGACGCACCGAATTCAGGATCATAAAGGGTCCTCGCGTCCTCACCGACGCGAACCATTCTCCCCGGTATGGCCGCAACATCTCCTGTTTCACCGGCATACGGAAGGGCATAAACAAAGTTTGACTGGATTTCAGGAATGACGTTGCCGCATTTCCCATCTGTTAATCTCCGTACGGCCTCCTTGAGTTCCCTGATACACCTGTATCGCTCACATTCCCTTAAAACATAGGCCATGTGATTGGTCGGCCCATGTCCTCCACCGATACGAAGGGAAAAACGGATGGCTGTAGTAATGTAATCCTTTGCCCTTTTCACCGCTTCATAGACGGTCATTCCCTGGGCGAGACCGGTGGCTATGGCGGCGGAAGTCGTGCATCCCGTACCGTGGGTATCTTTTGTATCTATTCTCTCGGATGCAAATTCATGAAACGTTTCTCCGTAATAGAGGATATCCAGGGCATCTCCCGACATATGTCCTCCTTTTACGAGAACGTTTTCGGCACCCATCCCGTTGATTATTTTAGCCGCCTTTTTCATCTCTTCGACGTTCGATATCTTCATGCCTGTCAATTCTTCCGCTTCAGGAACGTTCGGTGTAATGACAAAAGATAACGGTAAAAGCTCTTCTATCAGTGTCTTCTTGGCCTCTTCCCTGATCAGCATGGCGCCCCCCTTGGCCACCATGACGGGATCAACTACAAGTTTTCCTATCTCATATTCCCTGATCTTGTTTGCAACAACTCTCATGATTTCAGAACTGGAAAGCATCCCCGTCTTTGCCGCGTCGATACCGATATCTGTAGCTACCGAATCAAACTGTTTTTCCACAAAATCGGTGGGAACTTCATGAATCCCCTGCACACCGAGGGTATTCTGGGCAGTCAGGGCCGTAATGACACTCATGCCGAAACCGCCCAGCGCGGTAATCGTCTTCAAATCCGCCTGGATTCCCGCTCCACCTCCGGAATCGGAACCAGCTATGGTCAGTACCCTTTTTAAATTCATAGGCTTCCTCTCTGTTCCTCTTTTTACACAGGTTAATCTCTAAAGCGGCAAAGCCGCAAAGGCTAAAGGGATGAGCAACGAGCAATGAGGACTGAGTTGAAACCCGAAACCCGAAACCTCAAACCCCAAAATTCCTGATCACAAGGAGATAACCTGACTTCACAGTAATAATCCCCTTTTCATCTATTAATCTGTTGCTGATTCCATATGGTCTCCCAATCTCCATAACGCCGCCCGACAGGGGATACTCAAACCCTTCCAGTGTAATGCCAGTAACCTCGGAAGACAAAGGAAGGAGAGAAACGGTCTGACCCGCTTCACCTTCAACAATACTCTGTTGATTCACAATAAAGATTTCACAAGTTTCATCAATAATTTTTACATCGATACCCTGTTTAACGCCCACGATTAAGAGAGATATATTCGCAAGTGAATGATCTATCCTGCCTCCCAGTGCACCAAAAATAAAAATCTCATCGGGCTGTAACTTCAAAGCATATTCGAGGGCAAGCTGAGTATCCGTTTCGTCCTTATTCCCCGGATACGTCAGTATTGTGCTCCCCTTTTTTTCAAAGTAACGCACGGTATCATCATCGATTGAATCCATATCTCCAATAATAAATTCCGGAACGATATCGAGCGGGCACAAATATCTCGCTGCGCCATCGGCGCATATAATTATCGGGGTATTCGCCTCCTTCAGCTTTTGCCTGATAAATTCCGGATCATTAATGACCCCATTGGATATGATAAAAACTCTTTTCCCCATTGGTCAGTTAAAAACCTTCAACTTGAAACTCGAAACTCGAAACTAAAAAAGGGCATGCCCTTTTCTGGGTATGCCCCTTATAAAAAATCCCGTTTCAACTCCCTACGCTGGCATTACCCAGATCAGGTCCAAAGGGTATCTTCTCAGCCTTGGCGGCACCCCTGAATCGAGACCTTCGCATAACGCCCCCTTTTGTCCAATTTCTGCGTCAGGCTCAAATTTTAATCCTCGAAATATCCGATATATTCCTG
>CAZGAK010000059.1:0-15223 GCA_964523565.1 uncultured Syntrophaceae bacterium
CCATCTTTGCATGAACTTTACACTTAAGGGACTAATAAGAGAACGGCCACAGCCTGAAATTTGAACGAATAATCCGCCATACCTCGGCCAGCCCTCGCGGTTCAAAGAGGATGAAAAGAACGATAGCCAATCCAAACACCAGCTCCCGCAGCGGAGCCATAGTCAGCTGTATTCCCTGTAGTATTCCCGTATTCATAAGGATATCGGTCAGCCATCTCAAGACCTCATTTAAACAGACAATAAAAGTCGCTCCGAAAATGGAGCCTGCGATGCTTCCCATTCCACCTATTATTACCATAGCGAGGTATTCAACAGATAATCCCAGGTTGAAAGGTTCTGTTGTAATACTGATCATGTAGTATGCCCAGATTGCACCGGCAAATCCTGCATAAAATGAACTGACTCCGAAGGAAAGGAGTTTATAATGGAATATTGGAATACCCATTCCTTCAGCAGCACGATCATTATCACGAATTGCTATAAATGCCCTTCCGTACCGTGTACGCATAATATTAACAGCGATACAAGTCATAAGAATGAGAGAGAGATAAATGACAAAAAAGAAACTTCGATCACCCTCTAATGAGAACCCAAAGATAGTGGCCGTTGGTAGTATAATTCCCATTGTTCCCTTAGTCAGGCCCTCCCAGTGAACCAGGACATATTCAATGATAAACTGTCCGGCCAGGGTGGCTATGGTCAGGTAGAGCCCCTTCAGGCGAACAGAGGGAATACCGAAAATCATGCCCACCACTGCGGTTATCAACCCGGCAGCAGGTACAGCAAACCAGAAAGGAAAATGGAGTGATGTGGCCAGAATCGCTCCGGCATAAGCTCCGACACCGAAAAAAGCGCCATGTCCAAGGGATATCTGACCGGTAAAACCGACGAGAATATTGAGCCCGATTGCTGCTATAGCTGCAATACCGATCATGTTTATTACATAGATCAAGTAGGGTCCTGCGATTACAGGAACCAGGGCAAAGAGCAAAACAAGTCCCAGCAAGACGCCCGTTCGTCCAAAATCCGTTTCATAGATTGTAAGTTCCTGTTCGTATCGTTCCCTGAAGTTTCCACAGGGGTGATAATGTAATTTTCGCATTCCTCGTTGCTCATTGCTCATTGCTCGGCTCACACCCTTTCAATTTCCACAAGGCCGAAAAGACCATAAGGCCTGATCAGAAGTATAAAAACCAGCACAATATAGGGAATAACATCACGCAGTGACGGGGACAGATAACCTCCGGTAAATGTTTCTAGAAGGCCAATGATAAGCCCTCCGATAATAGCCCCGCCGATACTGTCAAGGCCTCCGAGGATAACCACGGGGAAAACCTTAAGACCCACTGAAGAGAGATCATGGACATTAATACCGTTGATAGTACCCAGGACAATTCCGCTCATCCCGGCCACGAGTGCTGCAATCGCCCATGATAAGGCAAAGACCCTTCTTACATTGACCCCTAGGGAGAGGGAAGCAGTCTGATTATCGGCAACGGATCTCATATAAATCCCTTGAGAGGAAAATTTGAAGAAAAGGCCAAAAAAGGTAAGAAATATTAAACCGATTGCTGTGGAAACAGCATACACTGGTGGAATATTTACATTTCCCAGCTGGATCGATAGATTAGCCGGGAGAAAATCCGGATAAACATACAAATTTCCTCCCCAGATAAGGAGCATTAACCCTTTGAATAAGGAGGCCAGACCTACTGTTAACATGATTACATAAATAAGAGATTCACCGATTAGCCGGCGAAGAAAGAGACGCTCGATAACGAATCCCAGGATGAAACTTCCCAGAAGTGTAATGATAAAGGCGAGGAATATGGGCAATTTCGCCCATGTGACAAGGGCAAGAAAAATGAAGGCTCCTGCGGCCAACAATTCACCATGGGCAAAATTGAGGACGCTTGAAGATTTAAAAATCATCACAAATCCCATAGCTGCCAAGCCATAAAGAAATCCGAGACTAATCCCGTTCACTAAAAGCTGAATGAAAAAATCCACTTAGGAAACCTCCGTATGTGAGTTTCAAGTTTAAAGCGTTAACCCGAAACTTGAAACTTTAGACTTTAAACTCAATTAAGCGTTAATATCTTCACCTTTGTTTCAATTGTGTTAATCTGCCCATCGCGGTAACGAACTGTACTTTTGACCTCTAATTCCTTTTCATCGGAATACATTGCCTCTATAAGTTTAATGTACAGGCCGTAAACAAATCTTCTGCGGACTTTTCCTGTGCGCGTCAGTTCTTCGTCATCCGCATCGAGAAGCTTATAAAGAAGGATCATCTTACGGATCTTCATGTGATCCGGTAATCTTTCGTTGACGTTTTCAATCTCTCCAAGAATTAGCTGTTCTACCTTTGGTTGTTGGGAAAGGTCGGTATAGGTTGTATACGGGATCAATCTTTCTTCCGCCCAGTTTCCGACGTTTCCCATATCGATGTTAATAAGAGCCGTTATATAGAGGCGTCCTTCCCCGAAGGTAACTGCCTCTTGAATATATGGACTGAATTTGAGACGTGTTTCTATAAAATCCGGTGAAAAGGCATGGCCATCCTTGTCTCGAATAATTTCTTCCTTTCGCCCGACAATAACCAGGTGGCCATCATCGTCAAAATATCCGGCATCACCGGTTCGAAGCCAGCCATCGTTAAAGGCAGCCGCTGTTGCCTGATAATCATTGTAGTATCCAATGAAGTTTGCCTTACTTAATACGAGAACCTCTTCATCGTCTGAAATTTTGACTTCCGTCCCCGGCAGAGCCTTTCCCACTGTTTCTGCTTTCACTTCATGATCCGGCTGAACCTGAAAAATGCCTCCCGATTCGGTAAGACCGTAACACTGCTTAAGATTTAACCCTACAGATCGGAAAAATCTTATGACGTCGGGACTTATGGGATGTCCACCCGTAAAGGCGCTAATAATTTGTGAACACCCGACTCGATCCAGAAGAGGACGAAATATTAGATAGGAAGCCAGCCATTTCAAAAACTTAAGATGAGTGGGGATTGCCTGCTTTTGAGATTCAAGATCGACAATTTTTCTCCCGATCTTTTCGCACACGGTGAAAAGCTTTCTGTTGATGAAATTGGCATCACCTGTTTTTACACGAATAGTAGATGCCAGGTCTTCCCAAAACCGGGAAGATGTAATAATCACGGACGGTCCTATTTCGCGAAAATCTTCTACTATAGTTTCCGGCATTTCCGGAAAGTTCATCGTCATTCCCCCGGTCAGAGCAACTCCAACACCCCACATCTGATCAACAACCCAGGCCGGTGGTGAAATTGAAAGCCAGTTCGCGTTAACCCCAATCGAAGCGGTCTCCAGCCACTTGCTTGCCATATCAGTAAAATTGCTATGAGAAAGCATCGCCAGCTTAGCTATTCCAGTCGTACCGGATGTCATGATCATCAAGGCGACCTCATCAGGACTGCCTTTCCGCAGTTCCCGGGCAAAAAGATCAGGCTCTACCTTGTCTAATGCCTCACCCCGTTCGAGAAGATCACGAAAACTGAGAAGCCATGGATCATCCCGGTATGTTCTCATCCCGGTTTGGTCAATATAAATAACTTTCCGGACAGAGGGAAGTTTTTCCCTGGCTTCCAGAAGTTTATCGACCTGTTCCTGATCCCCGGCAATAACATAGGTCGCTCGAATACGATTTAGGGTATGTGCCAATTCGTGAGATACAGCGGAAGTAAATAAATTAAGTGTGACAGCGCCAACGGCCTGTCCTCCCAATTCGGAGAACAACCATTCCGGGTGGTTATCAGTTATAATTCCAATATTTTCTCCTCTTTGTAAGCCGAGAGACCTTAATCCCAAACCTGTTTTCTTTACGTATTCTAAATATTCAGTCCAGTCGTAAGTTTGCCATATACCATAGGCTTTCTCGCGTATAGCAATCCCATCTGTTCCTATCAGCTCTGCCTGCTTCGCCAGGACCTGAGGCAAGGTTAATTTGCTGTATTCGGATATGGTATCTTTATCAATCTTTTTCAGTTTCATATAAATAATAAATAAAAGGACAAAGGTTCAAGGTCCAAGGAACAAGGTCCAAGGCTAAGGACTAAAGGCAAAGGGTTTTATACCTTTTACCTTGATCCTTGATCCTTGATCCTTGGTTTATATTATCGTGGCATCTCCTAAATATGCCCTGGTGACTTCTTCATTGTTTTGAATCTCTTCAGTCGTTCCCTCTGCCAGCTTTTCTCCGAAGTTCAAAACAATAATACGCGTTGAGATACTCATTACAATGGACATATCATGTTCCACTAAAATCATTGTCTGGTTCCATTCCTCATTTAATTCAACGAGGAACCGAACCATGTCTTCCTTTTCTTCCAGGTTCATTCCCGCAAAAGGTTCATCAAGGATCAGGAGTTCCGGTTCCAGTGCGAGAGCCCGTCCCAGTTCCACCCTCTTTCGCAAGCCATACGGTAACGACCCAACAAGTTCATTGCGGATGGGCTGGATTTCAAGGAAGTCGATCAATTCTTCCAGGATAAGTCGATGGCGGACTTCTTCCCTTCGAACAGACGGGGCAAATATCGATGCGAGACCAAAGCCATATCTGCAGTGTATATGTCGGGCTAAAAGCATGTTAGACAATACTGTCATTCCCGGGAAAAGCTCAATATTCTGAAATGTTCTTCCAATTCCACGCTCGACGAGATCATGAGTAGGCAAATAAGTTATATCCTGGCCGTTGAAGAAAATTTTTCCTTTCTGAGGCCTGTAATAACCCGTAATACAATTCAACAGGCTCGTTTTACCTGCTCCGTTCGGACCGATCACTGCAAGCAGCTCGCCCGCACTCACTGATAGATCAATCTCGCTCAGTGCCATGAGACCCCCAAAGCTAAGAGAGAGATTGCTTACCTGTAAATCAGCGCGCTTTTTTTCCTGCTTTTCAGTGCTGAAAATATCCGGTCGTCCGCGAAATGCCTTCATTTTTTCCCCATATCAATGACTTATCAGTTTGATTTCGTCTTTTCCGGGAACAAAAAAGTTTGTCTGGGGTACAAAGCTGCCATCCTCAAGTACCTTGACGATTCTTGCTTTGAATGAAGCCTCATGATTCGTTTTTGTATATGTAATGTTTGGCACAAGTCCTCCGAAGTCCTCATCGGAGAAGGACTCCATTGCATTGTTGATTGTTTCCCCGTTTATCTTTCCGTATTTTTCCTTTGCACGCTCAAATGCCCGCTCCATAATCATGCCTATGACAACACCTTCCCAGTATGCAGCGTCGAATTTGTCCACAGTTTTGTACCTGGACCATAACTCTTCCAATAATTTAATTCCTTTAGAATTATCAACAGGAAGACCGCCAGGAAACTGTATTGTAAGACGATCACGTATTAAACCTTTTCCCATCTTAAAAAAATCAGGATCGGTAGATGTCCATGTGCCAAAAAATGGCGGTTTATAATTAATTCGATCCGCACATTTTAAGGTGGTTATGATTGCAGCAGGAAGCATTTGCACAAATATATACTCTGCTCCCTTTTTTCTTAAGCGAAGAAGCTCTGTTGTCAGATCAACAGTCCTGGGAGGAAATTCCTCAATGGCTACTATATTTATGTTATGTTTTTGGGCATATTCCCTGCTCGGCTTGTGTATGGAACGACCATAGGCATTGTTATAGGTTAAGAGACCTACTTTTGGAGCCTCTTTGCCCTTGTGAATGGTACGGATGTATTCAAGAATGGCATAGCAATCCAATTTGTAACTGCCGAAAGGAAGATAGAAATAATCAACGGGTGGCTCAAGGATTTCCCAGCTTGTGGAATAATTTATCGTCGGTATTTTATACTTTTGCACAAGTGGTTTTGCGGCCATGCCTTCTCCTGCACCCCACGTGGCAATCATGTCAACCCTGTCACGAACGGCAAACTTACGTACGGCTGCCACGGCTTCAGGAACTTTATAGCCTGTATCCACAAGGATCAGCTTTATCTTTTCACCTGAGATTCCACCTTTTACATCATTTACATAATTGAAATAATCCTGCTGTCCTTTTGCATGGAACTGCCCCCAGGTAGAAGCAGGACCGGTTAAATTGATTGCGGCCCCTACTTTTATCGTCCCGGCCGGTGTGTCCTTTACCCAGCCAAGAAGGATAACAAGGGCAAGGGCCATTAATACGGTGATGGTTTTAAATATCTTATTCATTTTTCCCTCCTTTAATTTAACCCGGATTTTGCAGTAGATTGCTTCTGCGAAACCTGGCTTTAAAAAAAAAGGCCGTGTGAAACACACGGCCTTCAAAAAAAAGCCGTGGGCAGATACCCGGTCTGCCCACGGCTCACATACAAATTCAGGTTATGAGCTCAACAGGCAGACCTCACCAAAAAAGCTAAAGAAAGCAAAAAAGCTGCCTATTGTCGAAAACCTGTTGTCTATCATTGATTGCCCCATTTATCAAATAACTCTCTAAACTAATGAATATTAAAAGTCAAGACAAAAAGTTTTCCTTCACGCACTTACGTCTCCCTCCCCTTTATCCCCTCCCCCCAGGGGAGGAAAAACCCGACTTTTCACGAAGACATCATTTAAGGTATTTCAAAAACTTTGAGTCTGGAGTAATTATAAGTGATGTATCGCTTTTCAGAGATTTCTTATACGCTTCAAGGCTCCTTGTAAATTCAAAGAATCCCAGGTCTTTTTTATATGCATCGGCATATATCTTAATGGATTTTGCGTCACCTTCTCCCTTGGTCTTCTCCGCTATCTTATAAGCCTCTGCCAGTATGATTGTCCTTTCCATATCTGCCTTTGCCGTGATCTTTTGAGATTCTTCCTTACCCTCCGAGCGATACCGCTTGGCCTGTCTTTCCCTTTCAGCTCTCATCCTGTCAAAGACATGCTTTTCATTCTGTTCGGGCAGATCTGCCCTTTTTATCCTTACATCAACGACTTCAATACCGTAGTCCTGGCCCCGTCCAGCCGATTTCTTTGTTACCGTTGCCATAATTTCGCTTCTTGATTTCGAGACGATATCGGATAAATTATGTTGTCCCAGTTCGACCCTTAACTGTGCATACACAATATCGTCAAGTCTCGCCTGCGCTCCCATTACATTTTTCACGGTTTTGTAAAATTTCAAGGGGTTGACAATTTTCCATTTTGTGTAATTGTCGACAACAAGGTTTTTCTTGTCCTTCGTAAGAATTTCAGTAGGAGCCGCATCGTATACCAGTATCCTTTTTTCAAAATAGATCACCCGTTGTATGAAGGGTATCTTCAAATGAAGTCCAGGGGCAGAGATTCCTTCAATCGGTTTACCCAGTTGTATGACAATTGCCTGTTGTGTCTGATCAACCACAAAAAGAGACTGAGCGGCAGCGAGAGAAATTATAAATAATACAATTATTACCAATGTTCCCTTTTTTTTCATTGTTTCCTCCGACATTTCACTAAAAAGCTTCGAAATATATTATTTCATCTTTTCTATATTCTTTTTACCCAACGGAAGATGTGGCAATATATTTTTACCAACGCTCCCTTCAACGATAATCTTGTCCATTGTCGGAAGGATTTCTTCCATCGTCTCAATGTACATTCTTTTCCTGGTTACCTCTTGGGCAGTCCTGTACTGTGAGAGCATCTGCAAAAATCTGCTTGCATCCCCCTGGGCTTGAATGATCTTGGATTCCCTGTAGGCGACAGCATCATTTGTGATCTGTGCCGATTTTCCCTTTGCAATGGGAATGATTTCGTTCCGGTAACCATAGGCCTCATTAATCATTTTCGATTTATCTTCCTTGGCGCTGGCAACATCCTTAAAGGCAGCCATAACCTGATCCGGCGGATGAACGTCCTGAAGCTGAACAGCCACTATATGTATCCCGGCTTTGTAGCCATCCAGTATGGACTGGAGTATTTCTTTAGTATCCTGCTGAATCTGATATTTTCCAACAGTCAGAATATCATCGATATTATTATCGCCAACCGTCTGTCTCATGGCAGCTTCTGCAGCGTCTTTGACCGTTTTCGCCTGATTTTGCACGTTAAAGAGATATTCAACAGGATCTTTGATTTTGTATTGAACAATAAATGTTAGATTGACGATATTTTCAGCCCTGGTAAGCATCAAACTTTCACTTGGAACCGCGCTGCTCCTTCCCGCTTGTCTTTCGCCTAACGTTCTGAATCCAATTTCTATTCTACGAACCTGTGTCACTTTTGGTTTCACAACAGTCTCTATGGGAAGGGGTGCATGATAGTGAGGTCCCGACGTTGTGGTGCGTACGGCTTCGCCGAACCTTTTAACGACCCCTAATTCATCAGGTGCAACAAAGTAAATTCCCGAGGCAAGCCATAGTATAAGTATTATGACAATGATTGAAGGTATGAACCCATACTTTCCTATTGAGGGTAATTTATTGATGGGGATTAATCTTTTCAGTTTATCAATTGCTTCTTTCATGTCAGGCGGTCGCTTGCCGCCCCATGGACCACCTTCGTCATCCTGCCAGGCCATGATAATACCTCCCAAGTACTTGCTTGCTTTTTCCAGTGAACCTAACACGTCCATAAATGGGTGTCAATACATAAACAAGCAACGAGTGGCGAGCAATGAGCAACGAGAAATGAGGTTGGGATTCTCTTTACTCCCCATACTTATTTATGCTATAAATCGAAGACATAAAGACTTTTAGAGTCTTTATTCACAATAACTGTTTTTTTGCGCAGATGGCGATGTCAGCAGTGAAAAGGTACAAGGTACAAGGACAAAGGTCCAAGGAAAAGCCTTTAGCCTTTAGCCTTTAGCCCTTAGTCCTCATTGCTCATTGCTTAGTCCTTGCGGCTTGGCCGCTTTAGAGGAGATAATTAATGAACCCTGAAGTGTTTAGAGAATATGATATCAGAGGTGTTGTTGACAGGGACCTGAACGATGAATTTGTGTATAACCTGGGAAAAGCTATCGGAACATATGGAAGAAACAAGGGCGTGAAAACGATGACGATTGGAAGAGACTGTCGACTTACGTCAGAAGAATACCTCAACACGATTACAAAGGGTATTACGTCCACAGGTATCGACGTGATAGACATAGGACTTTGCGCTACTCCCATGCTCTATTTTTCCATCAGACATTTGAAAACAGATGGAGGAGTGATGGTGACGGGAAGCCATAACCCCCCGGAATTTAATGGATTCAAGATATGCGTTGGACCCGATACGATTTACGGGGAAGAGATACAGAATTTAAGAAAAATTATGGAAGAATCAGATTATCTGTCCGGACAGGGAAGAGTCAGTGAGCAGGACATCACGAAAGCTTACCATGATTATATATTCGAAAACGTCAAGGTCAGGGATGGGCTCAAGGTTGTACTGGATGCCGGAAATGGTGTCGGGGGCTTCTTTGCCATGCCGCTATTTGAAAGATTCAAATGCAATGTAACGCCCCTTTACTGTGAGATGGATGGTCGTTTTCCTCATCATTTTCCGGATCCGACGGTTGAAGAGAACCTTACCAAACTTATTCATTTTGTAAATGAGAAAAAGGCAGATGTTGGAATCGCATACGATGGCGATGCCGATCGAATAGGGGTAATAACAGACGAGGGGAAAATCATCTGGGGGGATGAAATCCTCATACTCTTTTCAAGATTTATCTTGAAGGAAAATCCAGGTGCTGCCATAATAGGCGAAGTCAAGTGTTCTCAAAATCTTTATGATGATATCGAAAAAAACGGTGGTCGGGCTATTATGTGGAAGGCAGGTCATTCCCTTATCAAAGGCAAGATGAAAGAGGAGAAGGCATTGCTGGCCGGTGAGATGAGTGGTCACATGTTCTTTGCCGACCGTTACTACGGTTATGATGATGCTATCTACGCTTCGGCCAGACTTCTTGAGATTCTTTCCGAAAGCGGAAAAAAGCTCAGCGAAATTCTTTCAGATGTACCGAAGTCCTTTAACACCCCGGAAATCAGGGTGGATTGCCCCGATAATATTAAATTTCAGGTAGTAGAAAAAGTTAAAAACTACTTTCAAAAAGACTATGAGATCATTGATATTGATGGTGTACGTATTAAGTTTGACAATGGATGGGGGCTGGTAAGGGCTTCAAACACACAGCCCGTACTTGTCCTTCGATTCGAGTCATCGACTAAAGACGGACTTAATTCCATAAAGAGTTTTGTTGAGAAAATTGTTGAAGACATTATGGATAATATGTAGGAAATTTTCAAAAAGGAAGTGAACAATGATGAATTTTTCTCAGAAAAATACGAAAATAACTACATTGTATTTATTGGGCAAGGGAACGGAGGAACTCGGGCCCAGGCTCAGGCTAAGTTCACGGCGCAAGAAGACCGTCCTTATTGTTCCAACCCTGGCAACGGAATTTACGTTAGAAGAAAACAGGCCGGTATTTATAAATATTTTAAGGCACCTGAGCAAAACAACGTACCTTTCAAAGATTATTTTCGGTCTTGACAGGGCAACAGATGAAGAAGCCCTGGAACTCGCCAGTCTTTTGAAAAAGCATCGTATCAAGAGCTGTGTTATTCAACATAACGAGGGTGGGGGATTTAAGTCTCTTTACCAGATGCTTAACGATGCCGGCTTTGGTCTTGAACAGCCGGGCAAGGGCAAAAACATGTTCATGTCGTTTGGAATTGCCCAGGCTCTGGGAGCAAAGTGTATTGGTGTTCTCGATGCTGACATAAAAACATTTCACCGACGGCAGCTCGACCGTCTCTTTTATCCCGTTCTTGCTCTGGATTACGAATTTTCAAAGGCCTTTTATTCAAGAATCGGTGACGGTCGTATGTACGGGCGTGTTAAACGACTTCTCCTGGATCCCCTTCTTCTTTCACTCAAGCGAAAATTTGCAGACTCGGGTGATGAAAAGTTTCTCAGGCTTGTCGATTATCTTCTGACATTTAATTACCAGCTCTCGGGTGAGGTGGTATTTGATGCAAGCCTTCTCAAGCGGATGCACTTTGCCACCAATTGGGGAGTTGAAATCTTCACGCTTATAGAAGTATACAGGAGGGCAAACAATATTGCCCAGGTGCAGTTCGATATAAAACCCTTTGACCATAAGCACCAGACAGTCTCTCTTGAAGACAGGGAAAAGGGTCTCTACAAAATGGCCATAGATATTGTAACCACCATCTTTTCAGCCCTTGTAGTTGAAGAAGGTCTTGAAATCTCAGATTACTTTATCCAGGATCTGACTGTAACGTACCTGAACGTGGCCGACGAACTGATCAAGAAGTATGCTGATAATTCCTCATTTTCGTCATTGACTTACGACCGCAATGCGGAGGAAGCATTGGTACGCGGGATATTCAGGGATGCTATTCTTGCTGCCGGCGATTATCTAACCTCACCATATCGCCTCACAGAACGCTTTTTGCGACTGTTGTCAAGCGATGACAGATTTCGCAAGCATGTAAAGAACGGGCTGGACAAGGACCTGCTTGCCTATGAAAGAGAAAACCAGAGCCAGTTGTTTGAAGTACCTCAAACCGTTTCATGGGAACGGATCCTTATGAAGCTGCCGAGAATTCTTTATGATATTAGCGATATGATCGAAAAAGAGAAGACTTTTTATGCAAAAGCGTGAAAATACAATTTTAATTCTTAATCTTGATGCACTCGTAAAAAGTCAAAATTAGACGGCAAAGGAAAAAGCTCCAAATTCAAGGCGCGCAAATCCTGAGGAATGAGGCGTACTTACAGTACGCCGCAGTGACGAAGGATGCAGCGGAACGCAGAAGTTGGACTTTTTACGAAGCCGTCAATTTTGAATTTTTAACTGCTATTAGCTACCAGGAGTATCCTTAAGTCCATCACATTTGTCATAGTTGGTCCTGTTTTCAAGAGATCACCGGTAGCTTCAAAGAAATGGTACGAGTCATTTTTTCTCAGATATTCTTCGGCATTGCAACCTTTCTCCCGGGCCTTATTCCAAGTGGTTCCGTCCGCAATGGCTCCCGCCGCATCTGTCGGTCCGTCAGTTCCGTCCGTTCCGCCGCTTAAAACGATTACACCATCAAGACCATTTATCTCGATAGCGGCGGCGAGCACGAACTCCATATTGCGTCCCCCAAGGCCATTACCATGAATAGTTACCGTCGTTTCGCCCCCGGAAATGATGCATGCGGGTTTTGCTATGGGATTGCCGGACCTCAATATTTCCTTGATTATGGCAGTATGAACCTTGGCAACTTCTTTCGTTTCTCCCTCGATGCAGGAAGACAAAACGAGAGTTTTATAGCCGAGCCGGGATGCCTTATGTTCGGCAGCAAAGATTGAGAGACTGGCGCTTCCAATGATAACGGCATGAGTTTTATCGAAAACCGGATCTCCCGGTTTGGGTGTTTCAGGTTCCAAACCTGAATTTCCGCTTTTAATATATGCAACTACGTTCGAAGGTATCTGATCCATAAGGTCGTATTTTTTTAGAATTTTCATACAGTCCGCAAAGGTACTCCTGTCAGAAACTGTTGGGCCCGAAGCAATTACATCAAGATCATCGCCAATTACATCAGAAAGAATTAACGTTGCCAGTGCAGCAGGGTAAGCCGCTTTCGCAAGTTTGCCCCCTTTAATTGCAGAGATATGTTTTCTGATCGTGTTGATTTCATGAATAGTCGCGCCACAAGCCAGAAGTTCCTGCGTTGTTTTCTGTTTGTCTTCCAGAGAAAGGCCGGAAACGGGCAGGGGCATAAGGGCTGAACCGCCACCTGAAATCAGGCAGAAAATTAAGGTGTTTTCATCAGCGCCTTCGAGCAGTTCAAGAATACGCTCTGTTCCGGCAAAACCTTCTTCATCAGGCAAAGGATGTCCCGCTTCTGTGAGAGAGATGATCTTCAGGGAAAGCCCGTGCCCGTACTTTGTTGTAACAGCCCCTTTGCTAATACGCGGCCCAAGGAGGTCTTCAAGGGCCAAAGCCATCGGAGCTGCTGCTTTACCGGCACCGACTACAAGAATCCTGTCAAATTGACTTAGTTCATATTCCCTGGCTCCAACAACTAACAACCCGCTTTCATCAAGTTTTATGGCTCGTTTTACTGCCTCATTTGGATCGGCAGCTTTCAGACCTGCATCAAATATTTCCCATACATCACTGCGGAGATTATGTTTCATTGTATGCTTATCCTTTCTTACCGGATTTTCAAGAAAGCCTATATCTCCTTTTTTTGTGTTACATCTCTTTTTATCATATTTACCATCTCCTTAAGAACAGGGAATACATTTTCCCTGAAATCACCGGCTACTGCAACGAGCATAACATCATCACCGGGACGAAGCGCACCCTCCCTTACTTCAGCGATTACGTCTATTATGCCGGGACGTTTCTTCATGTCGGAAAGAATTTCGTCCAGCCTTTCCCTGTCACGGGTTACGACAAGCTCGCTCACCGGTTTTCCATCTCTCGATGAATTTCTTACCACACCATTGTGGCAGAGAATCATTCCGGCTTTGTGGAAGTCGGGATGGGATTTCAGCTTTTCAATCATTTCCATCAAGTTCATACTATTTTCCTGCCTTTCATAATAATGAGAATTTGTTAACTTGACTGAGGCGATCAAGTATGAGAATAAAAAAGCATGAGAAGACGAAAAAAACAAGAATATTTTCAAAGAATCGGAGATATTCTCCCGAAGGTCCTCAAAAAAAGGAAGATTCCTGTACACACCAGGGATCTTCGCCTTTCGGATGCGTGGAACAAGGCCGTTGGGCCCATAATTTCCGGAAACACCCGTGCCAATAATGTGAAAGGTGATACCCTGTTTGTAAAGGTTTCAACTTCCACCTGGATGCAGCAGCTTCAATTCATGAAACAGGATATTATAGATAAAGTCAATGCGGTCTTGAAAGATCAGACCATAAAAAACATCTATTTTTCAATAGGAGATATAAGCCCTGACCTGCTTAAAAACGGACAAAAACATACGCCCGACATCAATCAATACCCCCTGAGAGAAAGGGACAGAAAACTCATCGAGGAAAGCATTGCATCTGTCCCCGACGAGGAGTTAAAAAGTATATTAAAACAGGTCATGACAAAAGAAATCATTAATCGCAGGCTTAAGGAGGGGTAGAGTCTGTCATAAAATAAGTGTTACAATTAGGCGCTCAGAGCAACCCCCCTGAATATGTCTTCCATTTCCCGGGAATATCTTCCATCTTCACCATAAATAAAGAGCGGCGGCATCACGTTCAGTTCTTCTCCACCATTTTTGATTCCCTCGACGAGGATAAATTCGGCACTGGATGAACTGTTTGAATGTACTATTTGTATTCTTTTTGGTTCAATATGGTTGTCCCTCATCCGAAAGAAAAGTTCTGCCCCTCTTCTTGCGGGATAGATTACATACACAGCGCCTTTGTTTTTCAGCAGATATTTCGCCGAAATCAAAAAATCACCAAGGGAGCCCCTGATTTCATGCCGTGCAACAGCTTTTTCCTCATATGGGTTAACCCTTCCTGAGTTCAATTTTCTGTATGGTGGATTAAAAACGGCTACATCAAAAGATTGTGGATCGAGGAGATCTTTGATTTTTCCTACATCACCGTGGTAAACATCAATTCTGGATTCAAGTCCGTTCAATTTTATACTTCTACGCGCCATATCGACCAGTTCTTCCTGAATTTCCACTCCCACTACCTTAATAGACTCAAACCGATATGCAAGTATCAGCGGGATAATGCCGCTTCCCGTGCCGAGGTCAACGACACGATCTTTCCGTTTTAAAGGCATAAAATGAGCCAAAAGAAGAGTATCCACAGAAAATCTGTAACCTTTCTCTTTTTGAAAAATCTTAAGATGTCCACCGAGAAGATCATCGACTGTTTCCCCTTCCCTTTTCAATTGTGAGGATAATATCTTGTCATTCTTCATAACATAACCATAAAATCAGGATTCTATGTGGAATCATACAGGAAAGTATCAAATCGTCAATTAAAAACAGGGAAAGTATTTATATTGAGAAACATTATGAAGGATTTCGATGGATAAAAAAAAGGAAAGGCATCGGAAAATGCCTTTCCTTAAAATGGGGTGAGTGAGGGGATTTGAACCCCCGGCCTCCGGGGCCACAACCCGGCACTCTAACCAACTGAGCTACACCCACCGTACAATTTGATACATTGTTCGAGACCTTTGCATAACGTTCCCTTTTGCCCAATTTCTGCGTCAGTCTCAAATTTTAATCCTCGAAATATCCAATATATTCCTG
>CAZGAK010000060.1:0-14743 GCA_964523565.1 uncultured Syntrophaceae bacterium
TGAAACTCAATCACCCGGAGGAATATAAAATGGCTGAAAATAATGAAGAGAAAGGTTTTTCTGTAAAAGATAAAAGAATCTTTTCTGAGGAAGGAGCGGTGCGCCCGGAATCGCTGAAAGAGGAGGAAAAGAAAGAACCGGAAGAGACGGTAGTAGAGGCAAAAGAAGAGGAAAAAAGAGAGGAAAAGCCCAGAGGAAAGGTGAAAGAAGAAACAGCGCCGCTGCCGGAAATCAATTTCCCGAGCTTTGTGCTTTCGCTATATACATCGGCACTTTTTCACTTTGGTGACTTGCAGGACCCAGCATCAGGAGAAAAGGTTAAGAATCTTCCCGCGGCCAAGCAGACTATAGATATTCTGGGAATATTAAAAGAAAAAACGTCAGGGAATCTTGATGAAGACGAGCAGAATTTACTGGATGGATCCCTTTATGAATTAAGAATGAGGTATATCAAAGAAACCGAGAAAAAATGATTGTAAAACAGTCTCCGGCAAAGATAAACCTTATCCTTAAAGTATTGAGGAAAAGGGAAGACGGCTATCATGATATTGCCACCCTGATGCAAGGGATAAGCCTTTATGATGAAATGAAATTTTCTCTTAAAGGTAATACGATAATTGTGAAGTGTCCGGGAAGTTCACTACCCGAAAATGAGGATAATATAGTTTACAAGGCCGCAAAGGCCCTTTTTTCTTATGTTTCGTATTCTTCCGGTGTGGAAATTACAATCAACAAGAAAATACCCATAGCGGCAGGCCTGGGTGGTGGAAGTTCAAATGCAGCAACAACTCTTGTAACATTAAACGAGATGCTTGGATGCGGGTGCAGTAAAGAGGATCTTGTAAAGATAGGTTCAAAAATTGGAGCTGATGTTCCTTTTTTTATTTTTAGAGAAACTGCATGGGCCTTTGGTATAGGCGATCGTCTTCAGATTGCGGAAGACATTCCCTTCATGTGGTTTGTTCTTGTTAATCCGGGGTTCGAAGTTTCTACAAAAAAGGTTTATGAAAATCTAAAATTGGGATTGACAAAGAGGATAATAAAATATACCATCCCCCGACTTAAAAAAGTACCCCAAGTTTCAGGAAAGCTTTCTAATGATCTCGAAAAAGTAACGTTGGAACTCTATCCTGTTTTGTTTAAAATTAAAGAGCTTCTCATGGCATACGGGGCTCTTGGTTCTTTGATGTCAGGCAGTGGGCCAACAGTTTTCGGGATCTTTGCTGATGAAAAGGCTGCCCTGAAGGCTGCGGAAGAATTAAAGAAGGCAAACGTGGGCTCTGTATTTACGGCACATTCCATATAAGTAAAACAGTGTCTTGACGAATACTGGGGCGTCGTCAAGCGGTAAGACACAGGACTTTGGTTCCTGCATTCGGAGGTTCGAATCCTCCCGCCCCAGCCAATTTTCGATATAAGAAGAATTAGAATGCTTGAGAGAATAAGAATATTTTCAGGGAATTCCAATTTAAGCCTTGCAGGGAAGATATGTGAAAAACTGGGTGTAAATCTTGGAAAAGCCCAGGTATCGACATTTAGTGATGGCGAAACAAGGGTTGAGATCGATGAAAATGTAAGAGGAATGGATGTTTTTGTTTTTCAATCTACCTGTCCCCCTGTAAATAGCAGTTTGATGGAACTTCTCGTCATGATAGATGCGCTGAAACGTGCATCTGCCGACAGAATTACCGCTGTCATTCCCTATTACGGTTATGCAAGACAGGACAGAAAGGTTACTCCACGGGCACCGATTACAGCAAAGCTGGTCGCTGATCTTATTACTACGGCGGGAGCGAATCGTATTCTGTCTGTTGATCTCCATGCCGGACAAATACAGGGATTTTTCAATATTCCTGTCGATAACCTTTATGCAACTCCTGTAATCATTGAGTATATAAAAAGTCTTTTAAATGGTGATATTGTTGTCGTGTCTCCTGATACTGGTGGTGTTGTGAGGGCAAGGGCTTTTGCAAAGAGACTCGATGCGGCCCTGGCGATTGTTGATAAGAGGAGAGAAACCCCCAATGAATCAGAGGTAATGAATATTATTGGTAACGTTAAGGGCAAAAGCGCCGTTATCCTTGATGATATGATTGATACGGCAGGAACGATGGTTCAGGCAGCAAGTGCCCTCAAAAAAGAAGGGGCTGTTGAAGTTTTTGCGTGTTGTACCCATCCTGTGCTGTCCGGACCTGCAATTGACAGGATAAAAGACTCAAATCTTAAAGAAGTTATAGTTACTGATACAATTCCGCTGCGCGAGAACGCTCAATCCTGCAAACAAATCAAGGTTCTTTCTATTTCAGATTTATTGAGTGAAGCGGCAAAAAGGATCTATTATAACGAGTCTGTAAGTTCACTTTTTATTTAGGAGAGGTAAATGGAAACAATAATATTAGATGCCCAGGTTCGAAAAGAGTCCAAAAAGGGACCCTCAAGGCGGTTAAGGGCAGAAGGACTAACGCCGGCAATTTTTTATGGTTCCCATACAGAGCCTGTTATGCTTTCGGTAAGATCGTTTGATTTAAAAAAGATAGTAGAAAAGGGACAAAAAGAAAGTGTTTTTGTTAAGCTTGACATAGCGGATGGTGAGATAAAGACGGGAAAACTGTCTATTTTAAAGGATGTACAGATCAATACCCTCAAAAAGAGCCTCGACCATGCCGATTTTTACGAAATAAAGATGGACAAGGTGCTTATCATTGATGTGCCGATCTTCCTTACCGGGGAGGCTCCCGGTGTAGAAGAGGGTGGTGAATTGGGTATGTTGAAGAGGGAATTAAAGATATCGGGTCTTCCGGCTGCACTCCCTGAAATGATTGAAGTAGATGTCAGCAGTCTCAAAGTAGGCGATTCTGTCAAGGTCGGAGATATTCGTCTGGAAGATGGGGTTGAAGCACTCGATCCTGAGGATGTGGTAATCGCGAGTGTCTCAATGACCAGAGCGGCTTTGGCTGCAGCCGGAGTTGCCGGGGCTGAAGAAGTGGCAGAAGAAGAAACGGCCGAAAAGGGTGCTTCTGTATCTGAGGGCGAGGAAAGCAAAACTGAGTAGTAGAAAAGGACAGGCAGTTTTTTATTAATACCATAGCCCGGAGAGAGGAGTCAGGTGAGGCTGATTGTTGGATTAGGGAATCCGGGAAAGAGGTATTCTCTTAGCAGGCATAACATGGGTTTTCTTGTGCTGGAAACCCTGGCCAAGAGGGAAAATATTAACATTGGCAGCAGAAAATTTGATTCTTGTTTTGGCAAGGGCGTTATTTCTGGAATTCCCGTCGTTTTGGCAAAACCTCAAACCTTTATGAACCTGAGCGGAGTTGCTGTCGGGAAACTCGTTCGTTTTTTTAAAATAGATGTAGAAGATCTAATTGTAGTTCATGATGATTTGGATCTCCCGTATAGAGAAATCCGAATCAAGGCAGGTGGTGGTGACGGAGGACATAAGGGTTTAAGCTCTATTATTGATCATCTCGGTGGATCGGAATTTGTCAGAGTTCGGTTAGGCATCGGTAAGCCGGCCCAAAAAGAGATGGTTGAAGGATATGTCCTTGAGCGTTTTTCTGAGGAAGAGGTGAAAGAATTTCCCAATGTTATTGCGAGGGCATATGATGCCTTGGCTGAGATTCTTTCATCCGGCACTCAGGCGGCAATGAATAAATTTAATTTAAGGGTTACAAACAAATCAAGTAAGGAGGTATAATTACAGGTTATGGAATTTTTAGTGAATTATGCGTGGTTGTGGGGCGTCATAGGACTGGTGTTGGCGTTCATAATTTATAAATATGTGATGACCTTTTCTCCGGGTGATGAAGTCATGATGGAAATCATGAGGAGAATTCATTCCGGAGCAATGGTGTTTTTGAAAAGGGAATACAAGGTTATTGCGATTTTTGTCGTTATAGTCTTTGCTCTTCTTTTCTTCGCTCTGGAAAACAGGATGTCATCCGTGGCGTTTCTGGGCGGCGCTATCGGTTCCCTGCTGGCCGGGGTCTTCGGGATGCAGGCGGCAACCCTTTCCAATGCCAGGACGGCTGAAGCCGCCAGAGTCGATGGTCAGGGCAAGGCTTTGACCGTGGCCTTCTTCGGCGGATCGGTTATGGGTCTTTCTGTTGCTTCTCTCGGTTTGCTTGGTCTTGGTATATTCTTCTATTTCTTTTCCCACAAGGATCCTGTTGTAATCAATGGTTTTGCCATGGGTGCTTCTTCGATCGCCCTCTTTGCCCGTGTCGGTGGTGGTATATTCACAAAAACGGCTGATGTGGGATCCGATCTGGTTGGAAAGATTGAAGCGGGAATTCCGGAAGATGATCCAAGAAACCCGGGTGTTATCGCGGATAACGTTGGAGACAACGTTGGCGATATCGCCGGTATGGGTGCGGACCTTTATGAATCTTATTGCGGTTCTGTTATCGCTGCAATTGCCATCGGATCCACCATGGGCCTTGGTGTTGAAGGAATGGCAATGAAGTGGATGATGCTGCCGATGCTGTTCATTATTGTCGGGCTCTTTGCGTCGGTTATCGGGATCGGGCTGTTCAACTTCCTCAAGAATATGAAACCTCAGGCGGCGCTGAGCAATTCCCTTTATATTGCGGGAGTTCTCTTTATCATCGCCTCATACTTCGTGGTTAAATATACAACTGCAGGGATGTCTGCCGAGTATCTGAAGAGCCTTGGGATGATCAGCGCTCTCGGACCCTTCTGGGCCGTTCTTCTCGGTATTGTTGCCGGTATGTTGATCGGTGCCGTTACAGAGTACTACACGGCTCGTAAACCTATCAGAAGAATAGCCGAGGCCTCTCAGACAGGTTCTGCGACAACTATCATCAGTGGTTTTGCCGTCGGTCTTGAAAGCGTAGCTCTTCCGGTTTTCTTTATCGCTATAGCAATCTGGGTATCTTACATTACCTGTGGTCTTTACGGTATCGCTATTGCCGGTGTTGGGATGCTTGGCACAGTGGGTATGACCATGTCGGTAGACAGTTACGGGCCGATTGCTGATAATGCCGGTGGTATTGCCGAGCAGGCGCATATGCCTCCACATGTCAGGGAAATTACAGACGGTCTCGATGCTGTTGGAAATACAACGGCAGCAATCGGAAAGGGCTTCGCCATCGGTTCCGCGGCGCTTACGGCACTGGCAATGTTTGCGGCTTTCACCGCTACAGTTAGAACATTCCCCGGTTTTGAGAGTTTTACCCTTGACCTTACGGAAGCGCATGTTATCACAGGTGTATTCCTTGGTGGATTGATTCCCTGTCTCCTGGCTGCCATGACGATGACCGCCGTGGGAGATGCGGCATTTGAAATGATCAATGAAATCAGAAGACAGTTCAGGGAGATCCCCGGAATCATGGAAGGTACAACGCCTCCGGATACCAACCGTTGTGTGGATATTGCCACAACGGCAGCACTGAAGAGAATGATTGTTCCTGGTGTCATGGCTGTACTGGCGCCGATCCTGGTGGGTGTGTTAATTGGACCACATGCCCTTGGGGGATTCCTTGCAGGCGCAACGCTGACCGGTGTGATCCTTGGTCTCTTAATGGCCAATGCAGGTGGTGCATGGGATAATGCCAAGAAATATATCGAGCAGGGCCATTTCGGCGGTAAGGGTTCTGATGCTCACAAGGCAAGCGTCATCGGTGATACCGTAGGCGATCCCTTTAAAGATACGTCGGGTCCGTCAATGAACATCCTGATCAAGTTGATGTCCGTCGTATCACTTGTTACGGCTCCGGCGATCGTGGCTGCCTACAGGATGATTTATGGCGGTTAAAGAAAAGAAATAAAATTCTTCAAAAAAAGGGGGGTGGATTTCATCCACCCCCCTTTTTTTTGTAATCGTTTACCCCTTCGCCACACTCCATTACTCCCATATCCCGTTTTTATCTTGACAGGTTTATGAAAAGAATTTACGTTTGTTTACAGTGTTTTTATCCCACCTGTGGAGTCAATTATTTAACGGGTGCTCGAATTTTGTAAGCCTTTGTTAAGGAGTGTCTTTTATGGGCTTTCGATGCGGTATCATGGGCCTTCCCAATGTTGGCAAATCAACCATATTTAATGCCCTGAGTGCAGCCGGAGCCGAGGTTGCAAATTATCCCTTCTGTACAATAGATCCTAACGTGGGAGTGGTCCAGGTTCCTGATGAGAGACTTCAAAATATTGCAAAGATTATTAATCCTCCAGAAAAAACTTTTACCACCATGGAGTTTGTCGATATTGCAGGACTTGTAAAAGGAGCGAGTAAGGGAGAGGGGTTGGGAAATAAATTTCTCGGGCATATCAGGGATGTTGATGCTGTCGTTCAAATTGTGCGCTGTTTTGATAATCCCGACGTTGCCCATATTTATGGTCCAGTCGATCCGGTTCGGGATATCGAGATTGTAAATGCCGAATTGATGCTGGCAGATTTAGAAACCGTTGAAAAGAGAATCGTAAAGATTGACAGACTGGCGAAGTCGGGAGATAAAGCTTTTCGTAAAGAGTTAGAAGCGTGCCAAAGGGTACAGGACTCCCTGGGGAAGGGGATTGTTGCGCGAAACGCCTTCGGGCCTGGCGACGAAGAGAATGAAATTCTCGGAGATATCCACCTCCTGACTGCTAAAAAAGTATTATATGTTGCCAATGTGAGTGAGGCGGTTCTTAAAGGAGAAGGGCGGTACGTCGAGAGAATCGAGGAAATAGCGAAGAAAGATGGATCAAAGGTCATAACTATCTGCGGTGATATGGAGGCTGAGATAGCAGAGCTTGAAGAGGATGAAAGAAAGGAATTTCTGGAAGATCTGGGCCTTGAAGAGTCGGGACTTCAGAAGTTGATAAAAGCCGGCTATGACTTGCTTGGACTTATCACTTTTTATACAACAGTAGGGCCGGAGCTCAGGGCATGGACAATCAAAAAGGGAACAAAAACCCCTGAGGCAGCGGGAAAGATACATAGTGATATGGAAAGAGGTTTTATACGGGCAGAAATTGTAAGTTGTGACGATTTTATTAAGGCGGGCAGTCTTTCGGCCGCGAAAGAGAAAGGTCTTGTACGGATTGAGGGAAAAGATTACACTGTCTCAGATGGTGATATAGTGTACTTTCGTTTTAATGTGTAATTTCAGACATAAATGATTACGCATCTTGCAAATGTCTCGTTCCATTAGATTATGCTCCAGGTTCCAAAAAAAAGGTGACAGGCCACATGGCCTGTCACCGAGCGATATATAAACCGTACAGTGTGAGATTTCAAGACTGAACGGATTATGTGAAGGGGGCCGGTGGGTGGAAAGGAGGGAACTTGAAACCACCCACCGCCAGGCAATCTGTAGTGATGTTTTACTCTTCGTAATCCTCCCAGGGATAATCGGAAAGAAAAAAAACTTCACTTTTCTTATTATTTCTTGTTTCCTTTTCTTTTAACTTTTTTTTCATATCATCATTATTTTCCGATATGAAAAAATTTAATTCTTTTTCCCTGTTTCCTGCTGAAGATATCGGTGAAGGTGTGTTGTCTTCATTTTTATTTTTATTCAGGCCTGCCATCAAGATACTATTTCAATAATATATTTACCGCCTCAGCTGTTAGTTAGTATATTTGCAAATATAGTGCCATATGCAGGCAGATTCCCAATGAAACAGGGTATAATTATTTGTTCCGTGTTATCAACATGTTATAGGCATCTTATTTGGGAATCAAAAGATAAGAAGAATCATAAAAGAACAAAAGCAGGGTATGTTCAATGGAATTAAAGGAAAGTAAGTGCGATGACCGCACGCTATTGGGGAAACTGGGTGCAGTAAGGACGCAGGGAGTGTGCGAAAACAGAACAATAAGTTCGATTGCCGCACTCATGGCTGGATGGCAGGAATTTTTTTTGTGGGATCTTCTGTTTTGTCTAACTTTTTAAGCTCGCGGAGCAACGTATAGCGGGAAAGGCCTAAGCGTTGTGCTGCAACTGTCTTATTTCCATTGCTTAATTCCAATGTTCTTGTAAGTATTTGTTCTTTAATTTTAATTGTTAATTGATCGATCAAAAGCTTATAGTCAACAGGGTAGGATGAGCTGTAAGGGGGATATTCGTCAACAGGGATTGCCATTTCCCGGGACGCTGCAGTCTTGATTTCGATGGGAAGATCGTCCCATGTGATGAATATACCGACATCCTGAAGGATCATAACCCGTTCTATAATATTTTTAAGTTCACGTACGTTTCCCGGCCAGGAATATTTAACGAGAACTTCCTCCGCTTCTTTCGTGAACCCCCTGGCATTTTTGTTGAATTTATTATTGAATTCTTCGATATAATGCTGAGAAAGAAGTATGATATCGTTATCCCTCTCCCTTAGCGGTGGTATGGTAATAGGTACGACACTTATCCTGTAAAACAGGTCTTCGCGAAAAGAACCGTCGGCTACCATACGGCTGAGATCTCTGTTTGTAGAAAATATATATCGAACATCAATGGGGATGTTTTCTGTCCCGCCGAGTCTTCGGATATAACCATCTTCCAGCACTCTTAAAAATTTTGCCTGGAGTTGATGGTTCATGTCTCCTACTTCATCCAGGAGTATGGTTCCGCCATTCCCGTACTCTAGGAGTCCTGTTTTACGCTTTCTTGCGTCTGTGAAAGCTCCCGCCTCGTAGCCAAAAAGCTCGCTTTCCAATAAAGTGTCAGGTATAGCCGCGCAGTTAACATCGACGAAACGCCTGGACTTTCTGTTACTCTGCCTGTGAATAGCCCGGGCAATCAACTCCTTGCCGGTGCCGCTTTCTCCCTGAATCAGTACATTTGTGTCGTGCTTCGCCACTTCCTTTAACACATGAAAGATACCCTGCATTTTTTGGGAATTGCCGATTATGTTATGAAAACCCAGAAGTTTATCCGCTCTTTCCTCGAGCAATTCAACCTTTGTCTTAAGAGATTTTGCTTCAAGGGAGAGAAGGGAGTGCATAATGGCATTATCATAGGATGCTGCCGCATTATTAACCAGAATATCCAGAACGTTGATCTCGTCCGGACGAAAATCACCCTTTTTCTTGGCAAGATAGAGGACAGCCTTAAACTTGTCTGTTATTTTCTGAGGAATGGCGATTTCCGAAGTATAACCATCAAAGAAAGGTATAGTGTCGGAATCTATCGAGGAATTCTGAATTACACGCTGCTCGGTATCCAGAGCCTTTTTAATAATGCTTTGCTCTATCTTTGACAAATACCGTTTTTCTTCATCAATGATGACTTTTTCGCCGTCACTGATAAGGCTTGTGTCTTTTTTTATGTCCCAGAAGTATATCAATGCCTTATCCGCTTCGCCAATTTTTAAGGCATTATTTATAACAATCTTATGAATGTTGTCTAAAACATAGTTGGCATTCAGTTGGGAGACGGCTTCCTGCAGGATAAACAGTCTTTCTATTTTCTTCTGATTATCTTCAAATAACCTTGTATTATGTATAACAATACTTACCTGATTTGCAAAAGTAAGAACGGTGTTTATTTCTTCGTCGGAAAATTTCGTTCTTTCCTTTGACCAGAGGCAAATAATACCGATGACTTTATCTTCCAATTTGAGGGGCGCATAAAAAGTGGAACCCCTCTTGTAAAATTCTGTTATCTTGCGATCTGCTTCTGTAATTCTCGGATCTGTTTCGGAATCTTCAAGGGCGATATAGTTGCCGCTTTTTGCAACTCTCGTTTCAAGACAATCGTGTTTGTTTATATTAAGATTTATAGAAAAGGCCCTCGCAGCTTCCTCATGATTGTAGTTTTTAACAACCTTTGTTATTAAATTTTCATTTGTTTCATCAAAAAGACAGATGATACCCCTCTGAAATCCCATCGTGTCTACAACTTCATCCAGGATTTTCTGGAGTATGTCATCGACGCGGGCGGGAGATGTCAGGAAAGTGCTGATTCTAAAGAATCCTTCGAGCAGTCTTTCTGTGGAGTAGAAAAAATCGTACAATGGACCATCCTTACAAAATCGTAATTCGGTTATCGTGTATCGCTTTTCGTGGGTCGTGTTTCAATTCCCTGATCTTATTTCTGATGAATGTTTCAATAACGGAAGTGTCATCTGATAACACATCTTGCAGAACTCTTATGAATCTTCTTAGGGCTGAGTATAACGACATATGAGTTTCAAAAATGATCGTGTTGGATTAACAATTTTATTTTATTGACTCTTGTCATATCTTAGAAACTGCATGGAAAAATTGGCCCTTCCCTGTGTTGCGGATCGGAGATCTGTGGAATATCCAAACATCTGCTTGAGGGGGAGTCTCGCCGTAATCTCACTGATTGGGCCTTTGTGGTTTATGTTTTCAACCTCACCCCTTCTTGAGTTAATATCCCCTATAACATCACCCATGAATTCGCTGGGCGTTATGATATTTACAATCATGATTGGTTCAAGAAGAACGGGGTCTGCCCGGGAACAGCCATCCCTGAATGCCGTTGAAGAGGCGATCCTGTAGCCCAATTCTGTTGAGGCCCCTTCTTTAAACGATCCGCCCGTAATGCTTACTGTAATATCGGTGGCGGGATAGCCCGCTATGACACCTGTCAGCGCAGCATCACGAATACCTTCTTCTATAACCGGAATGAACTCATCGGGAATGAGATTGGCATCTATCGCGTTTACCAGCTTTAACCCTGTACCCCTCCTGTTAGGTTTAATGTGCAACTTGACATGGCCGAAGTGTTTTTTCTCTCCGAGTTCCCTTTCAAATTTCCCCTCGACATCAACACTTTTTTCTATAGTTTCCCTGTAAACAACCTTCGGTTTACCGATGTTTACCCTGGTATTATATTCTCTTATGAGCCTGTCTATGATTATCTCAAGATGAAGTTCTCCCATACCTGAGATGACTGTTTGAGCCGTTTCATCGTCGTATTTTACCTTGAGTGTCGGATCTTCGTCCATGAATTTTGCGAGGGCTGACGACAATTTTTCCTGATCATCAGGTGTCTTCGCTTCAATGGCCTGACTGATTACGGGTTCATAAAATTCTATAGCTTCAAGAAGAATCGGATGTGATTCATCACAAATTGTGTCCCCCGTGAAGGTATTCTTCAATCCCACGACGGCTATGATACTTCCGGCGCCGGCCTCATTTAACCTCTCCCTCTTATTGGCATGCATTTTGAGGAGTCGGGCAATCTTTTCTTTTTCCCCCTTGCTTACATTATAAACATCCTCTCCGATTTTTACCTTTCCGGAATAGATTCTCAGATAGGTGATTTTTCTTCCTTCGTCCATGGCGACCTTGAAGGCGAGGGCAGCGAGGGATTCTTTATCACTGCTTATACGCGTTTCCTTCTCTCTCGTTTGGGGATTTAAACCTGCGACGGGGGGAACATCATCCGGTGATGGAAGAAAATCAACAACAGCGTCGAGAACAGGTTGAATCCCCTTGTTTCGGAGGGCTGTGCCGCACATTACAGGGACAACTTTCAAGGAGAGAGTTGCTTTTCTGATTGATTCAATGATCTCTTTTTCAGAGATGTCAATCCCTTCCAGATATTTTTCAGCTATATTATCATCTATTTCGGCAATCGTTTCAATGAGCTTCTCTCGACAGTTTTCAGCCTGAGGCAATATGTCCGGAGGTATATCTGAAAGGTCGTATAACAAGCCAAGTTTATCATTCCAGGTAATAAGTTTTTGTTTGATCAGATCAACCGCACCATAAAAGGTTTCCTCCCGGGAGAAAGGTATCTGGATGGCCAACGGGATAGAATTGAATCTTTCTTTCATCATTTCAATGGTTCTGAAAAAATCAGCGCCAACTCTATCCATTTTGTTTATGAATGCTATTTTTGGAACACCATGTTTATCCGCTTGGTGCCAAACAGTTTCCGATTGAGGTTCCACACCACCAACGGCACAAAATACTACCACCGCACCATCTAATACCCTGAGGCATCGTTCTACTTC
This sequence comes from uncultured Syntrophaceae bacterium, assembly GCA_964523565.1. Taxonomy (GTDB): domain Bacteria; phylum Desulfobacterota; class Syntrophia; order Syntrophales; family UBA6807; genus CAZGAK01. The sequence continues at coordinate 11,926 of CAZGAK010000060.1, forward strand.
CATTGTAAAATCCACATGCCCGGGCGTATCGATTATATGTATTTCATGATTGTCCCAGTCACAGGTAGTCACTGCTGAAGTTATAGTAATTCCCCGTTCCTGTTCCTGGGGCATCCAGTCCATGATGGCCTGACCATCGTGGACTTCTCCCATCTTATGGGATTTCCCCGTGTAGTATAGTATTCTTTCTGTGACCGTAGTTTTCCCTGCATCAATGTGTGCAATGATGCCCATATTTCTGATTTTTGAGAGTTTTTTAATTGAAGCCATTTAAGTAAACTGTCTCTGTTTTTTTCAGTTGGGAGTTATTTATACGCCGCTCCAGTTTTACGTTGAACTCTGGGCGAGTAATTCTCTGTTAAGTGTGAAGGGGTGCCTTGTGTCGATATGACCTTTTATCGTTTTTAATTCTTTTCCGTCTATGAGGAGCTTGACCCTCTTGATATTTGGGATATTGAGGCTGAGTGTGTTTGTTAAGGAATATATTGTAGTAATCTCACTGGTACTCCCGCCGGGATGAAGCTCTATAAGGTTTTTGCCAAAGCTGACATAAGCGGTTCCATCCTTTGTGACTTTTACACTTTGGAGTTTTGTTTCCCCGGGAAACGTTTTGACGAGGCCCGTCTTGGGACCTTCCAGGAGGGCCTTCACCAGTTCCTCCGCTTTACCATTTATGCTTTTTTTCTTTGGGATATACCTCACTTCAGGAGTGAGAAATCGTTCATTGGAATCAGAAAAGTAAAGTTGAACCTCTTGTTTTTCCCTTTTTTGGGCCGTCATGTCCTTTCCCGTTGTTGGTGGATAGACATAATCGAAAAGGGATAAAAAGAAGAATACAAGAAATCCTACTGCAATCGTCAGGATTAGAGACAGAAAGAAGACCCTCGTATTTTTCTTCTTTTTCTTGGCTTTAACCTCTCTGGTTTTCCTTTGTTTTTTTGTTGCCATTGTTTGTTTCTCTTATCTTTACTTATTTCATGACAGACTCTTAGGGTAATTTTCAAATGCTGTCAAGAGAAGAAAAGTCAGGATTGGCAATTACCGAAGGGTTACAATATAAGAGCTTTGAAAAATATGGTTTTTCAATGCAGCGCATCAAGACGCTTTTTTGCCTTTTGCCCGAATTCGGATTCAGGATTTATTTCGACGGCCACCTGTAATTCCTTCATGGCTTTTTTGTATTCTTTCTTTTTTAAATAACTCACACCTAACCAGTAATGCGTCTCGGCTATGTAAGGAGCTATCTGAAGAGATTCTTTTAAGTGATGTATGGCCTTGTTGGTTTGATTATCTGCGAGGTATGCGATTCCTATATTCTTTTGAATTAAAAAGGGTATATTTGTGTTCGGATTTCTTATTAACGCTTCATTGTATTTCGCTATTGCTGTTTTATAATCCCCTTTTTTGTAATAGGTCCATCCCATGTTATTCAGGGCGATTGCCGGCGTTTCGTACATTTCATCAGAAATGGTCATCTGAAATTCTTTTATCGCCTTATCGTATGAGCCTGCGTTAAGATAGATCGAACCAAGATAATTATGTGCCTCCGGATAATTCGATTTCAGATCAATGGCTTTTTTAAATTCAATAATGGCTCTATCATCAAGTCTTATTCCATAGTAAGATATGCCGAGATAATAATGTATTTCAGGATCCCCTGGATTTAACTTTTCTGCACTTATAAATTCCCTGAGAGCGGATGAGTACTGCCCCGATTTGAGGTAAGCCGTTCCCATATCAAGATGCACGCGGGACTTTTCTTTGTTTGAAGTATTGTTAACAGGAGCAGTGGCGCAGGAAGCCATCCCAATGACCATTAGTAAAATCGTTGATATAATTATGGTATTCTTCAAAAAATCTTTTTTCATGTTTATCCGCACCCCCTGTTCTATTTAGAGTCCGTCGAGAAATGGGCACTATTTATTGTTTCCATTTATCCACCAGTCACTTTTATCTTTGAACCACCATTCAGATGAATCTGTATTCATTATTGTTTCCGCTAATTTTTTTGCGGCATCAGTATAAAGTCTTTTCGTGGCGAACTCAATCCATTCTTTGCTGTACTTGTTGCCAAGATCCCCGTATTCTTTAAGTTGAAGGATCAATGAGAGTTGATCCGCATCATGGGCAATAAGAGATTCTTTCGTTTTCTTTTCATTGAATTCAGATATAGAAGACCTGATTTCATCTCCGAAAAAAAGAGGTTCCGCGAGTTCCCTGACGACCTTTTCTTCATCTACAGTAACATATTTCTTGTTTACATAGTTCATGTCACCCGTTCTTGCTTCGGGAAGATCGTGGACGAGGCATATCTTGAGAACCTTGAGTTCATCCACATCGGATTCTAATTTGCAGAGCGTGTATCCAATAAACAGAGTACTCAGCGTGTGTTCAGCGACGGATTCGCAACCGGAACCGAGGAACTGAAAGCCTGACCTTGGAGTTTTCTTCAGCATGCCAACTTCGAAGAGAAGATTTACAATATTTTTCATTACAGGTCCTTTTTTAATATCCTTATCCTGTTTTCCATCATATCGGAAAGTTTTTTCATTTCCAGCTGAAGCGATGCAATCCCCTCAGGTTTCATGGAAACAAGCTTGCCGAGTCGGTCCTTCCAGTATTGAATCACCGATATTTCGTGTTCCTTAATCTTTGTTTCCACCTTTTTCTGATACTCTCTGAGAAACGCAGTATCGCTATCTCTTCTACCCATGGCGTCCCATCCTCAATATTTATTTGAATGTACTGATTTTACCTGTTCAGCAGAATGAAAAAGCTATCTTATATCACTTAAGCTTTACCTTGCAATAGAGAATGC
>CAZGAK010000061.1:0-14085 GCA_964523565.1 uncultured Syntrophaceae bacterium
GTGGTGGTGACTGGACGGAAAACCGGACTGCCGCGAAGCGGTTTAGTTCATGAAATATCTATCCTGCATCTTTGGTTTGAGAGAATTTATCGAGATTATGATACTATCGTCAGAAAATAACGTGCTGTTGATTAATGATATTCGTTTGCCATCGAGAACAGTATTGTCAAAAAACAAAGTGTAAACAGCTTTATTAACCTTCAATCAATATTTTAACCCCTGCATTAATGACAGCTGCTATGTCACTGGTTGTATTAGCCCTGTCCTGCAGTCGTATTATTTTTGATATAAGTTCTTTGCCGATCCATCAAGAACCTTCCGGACACGCTTTGCTCTGGCATTGCGAGTTAACGTTATAAACTTGGTTTATATTATGCGTTCTCCAGGATCTGCTTCCGTGTTCTGTTGTACATGTACTTCAGCGCTGTATTGGACATAACGGCGAGGGAGGTATTTCTGACGATTCGCTTCACGTCATCCCGGCTGATTTTCACGGTCCGGCCTCTGAAAAGATTCTGATCCCGTGAAAGTTTGGCCAGGGATTCCACCGCCATGAAAAGGGGCCAGAGGCAGAACAGGCGATAGCGTACGAGTGTCCTCGGGATGTCAAGGGTGTAGAGCAGTGCCTCATCCAGGTACGTGAGGGCGAGGTTGATCAGGCGTTTGTGAGCGTTTACGAAACCTTCCTGTTTCTTCTCGAATGAATCTTTGACAGGATCGATGCCCTCTTCAATAAAAAAGGAACGGGGAACATAACACCAGCCCCGCTCGCGATCCCCATAAAAATCTTTGGCGATGTTGGTGATCTGCAAGCCCAACCCGAAGGCAACACTTCTTTCCTGAAGCTTTTTTTTGATCTCCGGTGTAATCCTTTGGGAATTTTCTGAAAATATGGATGTGATCATGAGACCCACTGTGCCGGCGACAAAGTAGCAATAGCGGTCAAGTTCTTCCTGGTTCTCTAAAAAAATAATGCCTTTATCGGAGCCCTTTTCCTGGAAACTTGCCATACCGACGGCCATTTCCTTTACATGTGCAGATATAACGGAAATCATGCTGTCCGGAAGTCTGACAAATTCATTAAAGACGCGGATAGTGTTCATCAAAAGGTCAGATGAATCAGATTCTTGTTTAAAAGCGATATCTTTCAGGAAGTTTTTAATCTGATCTTTATAGTCAAGTGAGGGCGGAAGAAGCTCGGAATATTCGCACAGTTTTTGCATCTTAAAGGGAACAGGAAAACAGGGATCGTCTTCTATGGTGTCAGCTATACGACAGAGAAGATATGCCAGGAGAAGTCCCTTATATGAATTACCCTTGAGGATTTTTATATTTATGGCGAATGTTCTCGACACCCTGACGAGGGATTCTTCACAAAATGCAAAATCATCGAGCTTGCCGTTTTGAATCATAGTTGACCCTGATTTTTTTGATTATTCCGGCAACTTTAATTAATTACCCTTATCAAGTCAACGGAAATAATAAGAGTCTGTCATGAGGATATTGAATTAAATTATTAAGTAAGACCTTTGCAGAATGTTCAATTTTGTTCAAGTTCAAGGAAGACGAAAATTTTAACCACAGGAATATATTGGATATTTCGAGGATTAAAATTTGAGACTGACCCCAGAGGAATAGGCTCTGCATTCCACAGGGCAGGCGCAGAAATTGGGCAAAAGGGGGCGTTATGCAAAGGTCTCTAAGTGGGGGGCGGGGAGGTACTTGACCTCCCCGTGTTTGTACCTTGACAACAACCGATCATCGTCACCTATATTGGATAAGACAGATTGACCGGTTATGTCAGTTTAAGCCAGAATCGGAGGAGATTCGATTCTTAATATTAAGCTACCTGCATCTTCCGTGCCACGAACAAGAACATAGTACTTAAGTTTGACAGTCTCGTAAAAAATCAACGATGGCAAAGTAATCCCGGCATGTCGGGACAAATTCAAGGTGCGCCCTTCAGCAGGCTCAGGATAAACTCACTTGAGGAATAAGGCGTACTTACGGCACGTTGCAGCTTGCCCCCGTGAAAACGTGAGGAGGATACGGCACAACGCAGTCTCGCCCGGCGAGATTTACTAAACCATCAAGTTGGGAAATTGAATAGCATTTTCTGGAAATCTTATGAATATTAATGTGAATTCAATGAGAGATTCAGGAAACAAATGTCGAACATTAAGACGCTGATTGCATTAAATCATATTAGTTCAATTGGTTAGCATTTCGGCAAAGCTTGTCAACATTCGACATAATTGTCGAAATCCGTTGAGCCTTAACGATAAATAGTCACTATTTTAAGCTATTTAAATGTTATAATCTTTGGTATAGTACTTGCTGGATATTGTGATTGTGAAATAATAAACATGAGAGTTCATAGGGAGAGGGAGAGGAATAATGAAAAAAAATCTTGTGATTATGATGATTCTCGTTCTTTTTTGTTTTTCTGCTGGTTTATTTGCGCAAGAGCAGATCCAGGAAGAAAGAAATGATTATAAAAAAACGAACAGTAAGGACGGTATTCCTCTTGCTTCAATGACCCTGACTGAGAAACAAAACGAAACTATAGGTGAGATTAGTACCAGTTACAGCAATAAAATACTCCAGCTCAGAAGCGAACTTATAGTGAAGCAGATTGAGATTAAAAGCTTGTTGAGAAACCCGGAAACCGGCGAAAAGAAAATCCGGGCTATGGCTAGTGAGATTCGAATTTTAAATGATCGGCGTCAGGAAATGATGGTTAATTACCAATTAGAAATAAGGAAAATTTTAACTCCGGAACAGATCAGATCATGGTGTACCCTTGAGAATCCACCTGTCAAAAGAGGATGGAGACAGTAAAAATGAGCCAGGGGAAAAAATTAATATGGCAAAGCTCATCTCCTGAAGATAACAGACGTTTTCTACAGCCGTTAGCGGTGATCGTTGTAGTAATTGTTTTTGCTGCCCTCATTTTAAGTTTGGGGATCTCGTACCTGGGAAGGCTTGACAATGCTCTTATAGGTTTTATGGAAACAAGAGGGCTTGATATTGTAAGCACTATAGAAAAAGTAGCACAAGAGGACCTGGACTATCTTTACCACTCCCTCAGAAAAGAGAAAGGCAAAGATATATTTGTCCCCTTCGCCGATGAGGCATTTTCGCCGCAAGAATCACTTATAAGGAGCCTGGTAGATCTGGCGCGCGAAGTTGATGTTAAATGGAAGACGGAGGACATCAGCGATGAAGCTTTAAAAGATATTGCTGAGGAAGAAAGTCTGTGGCTTATAGCCGTTCTTAACAAACAAGGCAAAGTTGTTTTTCAAAGCAGGAAGTTCCCTCAGGAAACTCCACCAAGAGCACCTCCTGTTACTTCCAAACATGAAGAAATTATTATAGATTTATTTAATCGACTCGGCAAACCTGATGAAGTCGGCTACATTGCTCTTCGCCGAAAAGATGGAAGCGGTACTATCGTCGTTGCCCTGGATAATCAAGGATTAAGACACTGGAGCACCAAAATTGCTATTAAGAAGGCCATTGAGGAAGTAGGATGGGGGAAAGGATTGGCCTATCTTATGGTAATGGACCAGCATGAAAAGGTCCTTGGCCAGTCGGGTGAAATACCTGAAGAATCGAACAGAGGGGGTGTACTTGCTAAAAATGTCCTGAATGGAACACTGAACATAGCAAGCCGAAACGTTATTTTCCAGGGAAATAAAATTCTCGAAATACTTACACCAGTCCATCTGGATGGGAAGATTGCAGGATTTGCGCGGCTTGGCATGCAACGTGACAGAACAGACAACATACTTAAAGAAAACAAATATGCAATGTTCATTTCTACGGCCTTCATTGTAATGATAGGCATTCTGTCAATGTGGATTCTTTATCAGAACCAAAACAAGCACCTGGCAAGAATGGAGGAAATGGGAAGAAAGCTTCACCAGGCTGAAAGACTTTCGGCTCTTGGGCAGCTTGCTGCCGGAGTAGCCCATGAAATTCGTAATCCTCTTAATGCCATCAGTTTGGCTACCCAGAGAGCTCAAAGAGAATATGCTCCCAATGATGAAGAAAAGCAGAAAGGTTTTCGTCACATTACCGGAGTCATTCGTGACGAAATTAGACGTTTGAACGAAATTATTGAAGATTTTCTCACCTTTTCAAAGGGTCGCCGTCTGGAACTGCGCAATCATTCGATCGTTGAAATATTGCAACAAATCACAAATCTCATGGAAGAGGAGGCAACATCCAGGGGAATCACCATTAAAACCTCCTGGAATGATAATAATATTATAGTTTCCGTTGATGAAAATAAAATGAAACAGGCCCTTTACAATATTTTGAAAAATGCCATTGAATCTATTTCGGATGAGGGAACCATTTCAGTTTCCGTTGAATCTGACAGAAAAGATAAAGTAAAAATCAAAATTTCGGATACCGGTTCGGGTTTAACATCTGAACAAATAAATCGTATCTTCAGCCCGGAATACACGACAAAAGAAAAAGGTCTGGGGATGGGTCTCTCCTTAACTCATGAGATTATAAGGGGTCATAGAGGGGAAATTAACGTCCGGAGTGAAGCAGGGTCAGGGACGACTTTCGAAATTTTACTCCCCGCAGAAAGTGCATAAACTGAGACCTTTGCAAAATGCTTAATTTCGTTCAAGCTCAAGGAAGACGAAAATTTTAACCACAGGAATACATTGAGTATTTCGAGGATTAAAATTTGAGTCTGACGCAGAAATTGGGCGAAAGGAAGTGTTTTGCAAAGGTCTTAAACTGAAAAAAGACGGGAAACGATGGAGACATTAAACATTCTTGTTGTTGAAGACGGGCAGTCGCAAAGGGAAATGCTTCGGGATTTCCTTGCTGGAGAAGGCCATGTCGTCGAGGAAGCTGAAAACGGAAATAGAGCAATAGAACAGGTTTTCGTAGGACATTTTGACTTACTGCTTCTTGATTATCAAATGCCTGGAATGAACGGGTTAGAAGTACTTAAGAAGGTCAAGGGTATTAATCCCCAAATAGATGTCATTATGATGACCGCCTACGGAACAATAGAAACAGCGGTAGAGGCCATGAAGAGCGGTGCCCTGGATTACATTACCAAGCCCATAGAACTTGATGAACTCAGTATGTTGATCAATCGAATTTCAGAGCGTCGGACTCTTATAAGGGAAAATCAGATCCTTCGCGAGAAGCTGTGGAAAAAAGGAATTACAACAGATCAGATTATTTACAAGAACCAGAAGATGGAAAGCCTTATCAATATGGTAGGAAGAGTTGCTTCCAGCCGGGCCTCTGTTCTGCTGCAGGGTGAAAGTGGCACGGGCAAGGAACTTTTCGCCAGATTAATTCATACGACGAGCCCCCGTTCAGAAAAACCTATGATTATAGTAAGTTGCGGCGCTTTGCCGGAAACTCTGCTGGAAAGCGAGCTGTTTGGTCATGAAAGGGGGGCATTTACGGGAGCGACGGCACGGAGGATAGGGCGATTTGAAGAGGCCGATGGCGGAACGCTTTTTCTCGATGAGATTGGGGAACTTACACCATCCGTACAGGTAAAACTCCTTCGATTTCTTCAGGAACGGGAATTTCAACGCCTGGGTGGAAATCAAACCATACGGTCCGACGTTAGAATCATCAGTGCTACAAATCGTGACCTGGAAAGTAAGGTTGAAGAAGGCACATTCAGAGAAGATCTTTTTTACAGGCTGAATGTGGTTGTTATGAATATTCCACCCCTTCGAGAAAAAAAAGAGGATATACCATTATTAATAAATCACTTTGTCGGTCGCTTTTCTGCTGAAAATGGCAAAAAGATTGAAGGCTTGAGCAGCGAGGCCATGGATCTCCTCTTAAAATATGATTACCCCGGAAATGTCAGGGAACTGGAAAACATCATTGAAAGAGCTGTAGTCATAGCCAGGGATTCTGTCATATCTGTCAAGGATCTCCCATTTAGAAAAATACCATCTCAATACCCGGACAGTCAAAAAATAAAAAAGGGTTCTTTAAAAGATTCAATCGAAGAACTGGAGCAACAATTAATAGAACAGGCTATGGAGGAAGCTGTCCACAACCAGACAAAGGCCGCCGAACTGCTCGGAATCAGTGAAAGAATGCTAAGATACAAACTGAAGAAATATGGGCTAAAGCAGTGATTCGTTATTTCTGATTATTTCCATGTACCAGTTCAATAACCGTTATCTCAGGCGGCGCCAAGAAGCGAACGGGTGGCCCCCATGTTCCCGCCCCCCTGCTCACATATAAATGAGTATTGTTAGAAAGATTGAAATAGCCAGAGTTAAAGGGATAACGTAACCGTGTGATGAGAGTGAAGGGGAAGATCTGTCCCTTATGGGTATGGCCGGAGAGCTGTAAATCGAAAAGACCCAGCAACTTTGTATCCACAGTAGGCTGATGTTTAAGCAGGAGTGTAAATTTGTCCTTTGGAAAAACTGAAAGCATTTCCCTTTCTGAGATATCTTTAGAATCTCCGTAGATCTTTTCAGCAGGGTCGTCAACCCCAATAATATTGATTAAGCCTGAAATGGTTAACCCCTCGCCTCTCAAGACTTTAAAACCTGATTTTGCTGTAAAATCAAGCGCCTCATCAAGTCCCGCATAAAATTCATGATTACCTGTAACCGCAAACTTCCCGTATTTTGGATCGATTTCTTTCAACATTTCTGAAAAGTGTCCAAGATTATTAATTTGCCCATCTACAAGATCGCCCGTTGACACCAGGATATCAGGGTTTTCAGCCTTTACCTTTCGCAGAATTTCTCTCAATCTTTTTTCACGAACGATCAGTCCAAGATGAACATCCGAAATCTGAACGATTTTTAGTTTACCGATCTCTTTCGGTATTTTTGAAGTCGTTATGACGACCCTTTCGGTGTGAATATTCTGTGCCTCAAAGTAGCCATAGGAAGATACAAGTACCGCAAATACCAGAGGTATGACACAAGAATGGAGGGCAGACGGTGTTACGAAAGAAAGGTCTCTGTTAAGGACAAATCCGGTTGCATAAACGGAGAAGCGATAGACATCAAAAAGCACAGCCAGGGAAAAGAATAAAAACACTATTCCCATCCATGAATATCCAACATAGGAAAAAAGGCGCGCTAAAGATTCATAGCCACTCCTTTCGAGTATGCGGATCACCACGGGAGCAAAGACCATGATCATCATAAAAAGGATAAGACATAGCGTTGACTTCGTTCCAGGTAAAAAGGAAGTCTTTACCTTGATAAACATGTAGAAATGAAGCCCGCCGTATATGAGAAAAAACGTCAGCAAAAAGAGAATCAGCGCAACCTTTTCATGATCTGCCTGCATAGATACTTCTTATTTTTTTCTTTCCTCGAATTCCTGGAGAGAATCCTGCCTTTCTTTTGTAGAAACACAGGCCAGGCAGGCCTCAATTTCATAGTCCATCAATGCCTCGAGACTCACTTCACCCCGTGCCATATTGAAACCCTTTTTAATCATTTTAATAGAAAAGGAAGAGTTTTCGGCGATTTTTTTCGCCATTTCTATGGTCGTCCTCATCAGTTGATCGAGAGGAACCGCCTTATTGACAAGGCCTATTCTTTCTGCTTCTTTACCGTCAATATACTCAGCCGTAAAAATCAGCTCTTTGGCTTTTCCCGGACCTATCAGATCCTGAACCAGTCTCATTGCTCCTCCCGTTACAGAGGATGTAACTCTGGCTTCGGGCGAACCGATCAAAGCCTCTTCTGCAGCGATCCGGATATCACAGGCAAGTGCGAGTTCGTATCCCGACCCTAATGCATAACCGTTAATCGCAGCGATAATCGGTTTTTCAAACCTGATAATCTTTCTCGATGTTTCTTGAAGCTCAACCAGGTAATTTCTATATTCTTCGATTGTTCTATCCTTTGAATCCTTCAGATCCGCTCCCGTAGAGAAAGCCCTTCCCTCTCCTGTAATGATCAAGACTTTTATTTCCGGATCATTTTTAACATCTTCCAGAGCGACCTGGAGATCGAGCCATAATTGTTTATTCATGGCATTTAAGACCTGGGGTCTGTTTAACTTAATTGTCGCAATACCTTCCTCTTTTTTATAAATAATGCATTCGAAATCCATTTTCTATACTATTCCTTTCCATATAAACAATAAGTAACTCATTGCTCGTTGCTCATTGCTTTATTGAATAAGCACCCTGGAATCCACTATAGATGCACCCTTTTCATGGACAATCACCGGATTTAAATCGACTTCCTGAATTTCAGGATTATCAATAGCGATCTGAGAGAGCCTGGCCAGAATTTCTTTAATAGCTTCAATGTCTTTCGGCTTTTCCCCTCTTACTCCTGTAAGGATTTTGTAACCTTTTATTTCCCGAATCATCTCCTCAATATCTTCCGTGGCCAGTGGCGCCACTCTGAATGAAACATCTTTGAGAACTTCAACGAATATTCCCCCCAGACCAAACATAATTACCGGACCGAATTGTCTATCACGCACCATCCCAATGATGCATTCCTGCCCCGGAGCAGCCATAGGCGAAATAAGGGTCCCCAGAATTTTTTCTTTTGCCGTTACCTTCTCGGCATTCTTAAAAATATCCCTGAAGGCATTTTTAACATCTCTATCACTGTTCAGACCCAGCCTTATTCCTCCTGCATCGGATTTGTGGATAATGTCAGGGCTGACGACTTTCATTGCCAGCGGATAGCCTATTTTTTTTGCTCCTTCTATGGCTTCATCGGGATTAAGTGCCAGGATCGCTTCCGGCAGGGAAATTCCATATTCTTGAAGCAGTTCTCTCGATTCTGTTTCGAGTAAATTGGCCCTTTTGTCGTTTCTGACTTTCTTAAAGAGCTTCTCGACAGGTACCCTTTTCTGAGCCTCTCCCCTGGGAATATCCATTTGGCTGATTTCACTCTGTTTCGCAGCAAAATTCATCAGTGCACTCATGGACTGAGCGGCCCTGTCGGAAGATTCAATAACCGGAATCCCGGCTTCTTTTAATATATCAAGGGATTTTATGGGGTCTCTCGCATAGCTTGTGTTTACAATAAGGGGTTTCTTATATTTCTTCACTAAATCGACCAGCTCTCTTGAGGTCTGTTCCTCCAGTTCGGCAATATGGGATGCAATGATATCATAGAAACCTCCAAAGAATCCGGTTATTAACAGCCCGTCTACCTGATCATCTTCCATGCAGACCTTCACACATTCGGTAATCATATGAGGATTTTCTTCTGCTGTTCCACCATAATCTATGGGGTTGCTGGCCGGCATGCCTTCAAGCAGGAAAGGCCTAATCTTTTCCTGAGTTTCTTTACTGAGGACCGGAACCTCCATTCCATGTTTCTCCGCATTATCTGCCGCAATCGAATTATCGCCACCCCCCTCCGACAATATGGCCAGTCTCTTTCCCCCGGGCATAGGACAGGTTGCAAATATATTCGCCATATCAAACAGTTCATCAGCATTGAATACCCTTATAATACCTGCCTGTCTGAAGGCCGCATCAAGAACGGTATCATCGCCTGCCAGTGAACCGGTATGAGAGGCAGCAGCCCTTGCCCCGGCGCTTGATCTTCCCACTTTCAGAGCAACAACAGGTTTTATCTTTGCCGTTTCCCGGGCGGCTCTGACCAGATCATGCCCCTCCCTGATTCCTTCGAGATACATCATAATGACCTTGGTATCGGGGTCATCTTTCAGGTAATCAATATATTCATGCAATTGAACCCCTATGGCATTGCCAACATTAATGATTTTGTTGAAGCCGCCTCCTTTCATCCTGGCAAAGTGTGTCAATGAGTCAATCACATTGCCACTCTGGGCAAGAATTGAAATGGGGCCTTTATTAATAGTGGGAATACCCAACATGTTGATGTCCGCCGAGGCGTTGAACATGCCGCTGCAATTAGGGCCTATGATATAAGCACCCGTCTTCGCCGCCTCATTCAAAATCTCCGCTTCGATTTTTTTCCCCTCTTCACCTGTTTCTCCGAGGCCTGCGGTAATGACGATAATACCCTTCGCCCCCATCTTGACGCTGTCCGCCACGGCGGAAACGACAAATCTGGGTGCAACGACGATCATAACCAGATCGATCTCTTTATCAACATCGGTAATAGCAGGAAAGGCCTTTCGCCCAAAAAGCTCGGCCCTTTTCGGGTTAATCAGATAAATATCTCCTTTATATCCCCCCTGAATGAGGCTTCTCGTCCGCCTTTCAGCGGCTTTGCCCGGAACCTCAGAGGCACCTATTACGGCAATGGATCGAGGATTAAACACCTTTTCCAATGATCTTTCCATAATGTATACTCCTTGCGGTTTTGTTACAACTGGTTGCGAAATATTGATTCCATATATGTTTGATTGATACGAATATCTTAATTGTTTTTTTTACACTGCTTCTGTAACGCGTCTCCTCCTTAACCATTGAAGACTTAAAACAACAATGAACAGGGTAAAACCAACACTATCTGTAACAAGACCTGGCTTAATCATAAGAAATGCTACGGTCAGCAGTATAATAACTTCATACCATTTTGTCTTGATAAGCAGGCAGGCCTGCACACCGGCTGCCAGGCATAGTATTCCGAGGGTCGCTGTCAGAAAGGCCGTTATTATCTTCCATGCACTCCCTATCATAAGTAATTCAGGCGCATATACGAACATAAAGGGAATTATAAAGCCAGCGATACCAAGCTGGAACGCGCTGATCCCTGTTTTCCATGGATCGGACTTGGCAATGCCGGCACCTGCATAGGCTGCGAGGGCGACCGGAGGGGTAATGTCTGCTCTTGTCCCGAAATAGAGAATGAAGAGATGGGCAGCAATTGGAAGAACGCCCATCTGGGCAAGAGCAGGCGCAACAAGTGATGAAATGATGACATACTGGGCTGTCGTCGGAACCCCCATTCCAAGGAAAATGCACGCAATCATTGTAAAAGGAAGGGCCAGATAGAGATGGCCCAACGATGCATCCACTACTAACGAAGAAAACTTGATTCCCAATCCTGTCATGGTAATAGAACCAATGATAATACCGGCGGCGGCACATGCAGCGGCAACCTCCACGGCACCTATAGCGCCTTCGCTCAAACCTTCCAGAATCAATTTGCCGAATTCTCTCGGTGATTCCTTTCTGATCATGCTCATAATGAATGAAGAAACAACGGTTGCGATAATGGCCCAAAATACCGCCCTTTCCGGTGAAAAATTTCTCATCAGGAAATAGATAAGAAGAAAAATTGAAAAGATATGATGCCACCCCATGGCAAAGGCAGTTTTAATTTTTGGCAGATCCGCCCTCGGAATACCGCTCAGCCCCAGGGAAACGGCCCTGAAGTGGACCTGCATAAAAGTCGAGAAAAAGGCGAGTGATGCCGGTATTGCCGCAGCAATACAGACCTTGTAGTAGGGAATTGCCAAAAACTCTGCCATGATGAAGGCAGCGGCTCCCATAATGGGGGGCATAATCTGCCCCATTGTAGAGGCGGAAGCCTCAACGCCGGCGGCAAAGTGAGCCGGATAACCGGTACGTTTCATCAAAGGGATAGTAAAAGATCCGGTAGTCACAGTATTAGCCACAGAACTTCCGGATATCATTCCGAAAAAGGTGCTCGAAGCGACGGCCGCCTTGGCCGGACCGCCTCTCGTCCATCCCGTCAGCGCAAAAGCAACATCCGTAAAAAACTGCCCCGCGCCTGTTTTTCTTAACAGGGCCCCGTACAGGATAAAGAGAAGAATGAAATTGGCAGAAACGCCGATGGGAACACCAAAAACGCCATCCGTCGAAAGGGCTAGATAAGTGGAAATACGTTTGATGCTATAACCTTTGTGTGACAGAACATCGGGCAGGTATGGGCCAAAGAGTGCATAACAGATAAAAACCAGGGCAACTATCGGCACGGCCGGTCCTGTCGATCTTCTTGACGCTTCCAGAACCAGGATTACCAGAATCGTCCCCATTATCACATCAACCGGCATAAAAGACCCGGCACGATTCAATATGGGGGTGGAGTAGATGAAGATCCAGACACATATGGAGACCGATACAACCAGGAAAATCCAGTCAAAGACGGACATCCTCTTTTGGGGAGACCTCTTTTTGGAAAAAGGATAAAGAGAAAAAATAAGGATAGACATAAAAAGCCAGTGTATGGCCCTGTGGTCGAGGGCAAAGAAAGGATGAAAATAGGCGTAAATAATATGATAGATAGAAGTTGTAATAGCAATAATGGTAATTAATAAGCTTGGGACACCGGTGAATTCTCTTTTTCTCTCAAATTTTTCTAATACTTCTTTTGCGGCAAGGGCTTCTTCAGAATCAGGTACTGGTTGTTCTATCTTAAATTCTGCCTTGTCGGTCATCCGAAACGACTCCTTTTCCGGGAAATCATTTTCTAATTACCCTTATCCACACGAGATTTCCCCCTTCAGCAATTTCTTTTAACGGTATCTTTTTCTCCTTATAAGTAATAACATGGTTGGCGACTCGTCCTACCCTGAGCAGAAAATGATAAAACTCTCGATGAAGATAAACCCTTGTTTTGTTATCTTCAAAGGAAATTTTTGCATCAGCCTCCGGGTGAAACTCTAACCCCGATCCGTACCAAAGATAGTCTTCCTCAATCAGTACGATTATTCCCTTTTTATCAATTTGAAAAATATCGTGTACAGGGGTAAGGTCCGACGAATGGGTGTAATCAAGATAGAAACAATCACCCTTTTCAATTCGGAATTCCACAAGTATCTTTTCTTCCGGCTGCTTTACAATTTGCAAAAAGAGTTTGCCTTTTTGAGTTGAAAAAGCCGCCTTTCCAAAACAGATAAAAGAAAAGAAGATCAGAAAAGTCGTTATAATTATTACTGAATAGGTTTTCTTATGAAACATGGGTTAATAATAACAGCACGGCCGGAGGTGATAACCGACCGGGCTGTTATCTCTTTTTTTTTACTTTTCTTTAAAATATTTTTTGGCACCCGGATGAAGAGGGATCGGGCTGTTTAGCGCGTTTGCCGGGGTTAGCTGAGCCGCAATAGGATGGATGTTAGTCAGTGCGTATTTGCCTGTTGACGCATTCTCGAAAATAGCCCTGGTCACTTTATACGCAACGGCTTTCTTCATTTTCTTGTTGGCTATCATAACGTTGGAGTCACCAAGGCAGAGTACATCTTCATCCACATCACTATAGGTTCCGCCTGGAATTGTAAGTTTTAAATAATAGGGATACTTTTTGATGAGCATGTCAACCAGTGATTCCTCCAGTGGAATCAAAACGATGTCTCTCGTGGCAGCCAGATCCATGACAGCGGAAGCAGGATATGCGAAATTGAAGAAAACAGCATCAACGATTCCATCTTTTAAGGCCTGGACGGACTCTGTCTGCGAAAGGTTGGCAATCTTTAAATCTTTTTCAAGATCATAACCATATTCTTCCAGGATAGCTTTGGCCTGGGTGGAACAGCCGCTACCGGGAACATCGATGGATACCTTTTTCCCCTTCAGGTCAGCTATTGACTTAATTCCCGATTGTTTGGTCGTAACAATGTGCTCAGGGGCAGGGTACATCTGAAAGAGAGCTACCAGATCATACTTCTTTTTAAAAGGATCCAGCCCTTTAGTTGCCTTATAGGCGACACTCCCCATCACCATTCCCATATCGGTTTCTCTTAGCCCCACAAGACGGCTGTTTTCAACGGAGGCACCTGTGGACTCGGCAGCACACCTGACACCTTCTACAGTTTTCTCAATTATGACCGCCATTCCGCCCCCAAGTGGATAATAAACACCGCCAGGGCTACCTGTTCCCATAGTTAAGAACATCTTTTTTTTCGCAATAGCCTGGCCGGCAAAGATTAAAGTGACAGCCAGACAGATCACCAGAAGTACATACAATGAGCGTTTCATCTTGTCCTCCTTATAATAAATTACGGTTATACGTCAGGGTTACACCAACTACAAGTACTACCCCCCTGTATCTTCTTACACCCCCTTTCCTTTAATAGAGACCTTTGCAAAACGCCCTCTTTCGCCCAATTTCGGTGTCAGTCTCAAATTTTAATCCTCAAAATACTCAATGTATTCCTGCGGTTAAAATT
>CAZGAK010000062.1:0-13941 GCA_964523565.1 uncultured Syntrophaceae bacterium
GAGACACTTCCCAACCCATAATTTAGAGTATATATAGAGGGTGGGGAAGGAGAAAATTAAATGTTAGAGAAAGAATCAATGGAGCCTACCGATCTCATAAAATATTTAGACGAAATACCCGAAGATTACGACGACTTTTTCAAAGTAATTCCTTATGCAAAGCAAGCTGTTTCTGCATATAACTGGTACCGAAAAAGACGAATAAGTTTGTTCTTGAAATCCGTTGATTTTTCTGCCAAACCTTTACCCCAAGTAGAGAAAGATAAATTTGATAAGTATGTGAATAGCAAAATTGGTCGTGAGCTGTTGGCAGAGTACTCAGACACTGTATTACGCACATCATCAGAAGTTGCAATTGCCGCTTTAGGCATTTTATATGCTGATACAGAAAATGAAATTTATAATTTCGAATTTAAGCGGATAGCGTGTCGTGCATTGGAAGGAGCAACGGATATTCTTTTAGAAGGATTTATTTTTCTTTGTGAATTAGACCCCAAACCAGAAAAAGGGCCATATCCACTACATCTTTTAACACAGGAATTTATTGAATCAAATCCTCAGGCTAAAGAAATAATCGGAAGTGCGGAGGACGCCTTTGCCCTTGTTAACCATCTGATAAGAAAAGGCATGCTTTTACCTGATCACGTGTCATCAAGAATAAGTGGGGATAAGTGGTTTATAAATTATGGTGTAACCGATATTTCGATCAAGATTAAAGACCTTATTTTAAAAGCAAAGCAAATTTTGGAAACATAACCTTTAAGGATTAATACGACCTGATAAGATCGTTTTCAATCCATTGTTCAACCCTATGCTCTAGGGGACGCCCCAAAAAACGGTGTGCCTCTGAGCTGGCACGTTACATTCTTTCAATCCGAAATCAACGGCGGAAAAGAAACCTGATCTTTTCTCTTTGTAGGTGAAAGAGTACTTTGACATCAAATCTTTATTCTTTAATCATCCCAAAACAGTTACTGAATTCGTCGAAACTTAAAGGGATGTCACAATATTCGAGATGGTTTTCTTAAAGACCTTCAAAACATCAAAACATCTTGTCATTGGAAAGATCAATGTTGTCAAAGATTATAAAATAGTCTATGTTTCAGTAAATAGAACAATCTTTGAAAGCATCTCATATGAAAATATCAATCCCGCTGAAAGACATCATGGTTGCACCCGGTAAGCGCTTCGACCCTGCTGAATCATCAGAACAAGATGTAATCAACCGTATCCGGAAAGTATATGGAGTAATCGCCAAGATTATCGATGTAACTATCGACGGAGGAATGGTCCATATTGAGTTTCAGAACGCAACACCCGAGAAGCATAGTGAAGCAATGCGGAATTTGCATAAGGGCGTTAAGGAAGCACGGAAAGGTGAACTTGTAAAGGCCCTGAAGCTTTTTAAGAAAGTTCTTGCAGTGATACCTGAAAATCTGGATGCCCGCCGAAACATGGCAAAGGCGTATCTTAAAATGAATAATGCCGAAAAAGCCAAAGAGCTCTTCCAAGAATGCCTGCAACTTGATCCGACAGACCACTGGGCGGCCATTACGCTTGGAAACATCTATGCACGGAATGAGAATAATCTGGACGTAGCAGCTTTTTATTATGACATGTGCCTGGAACATCATCCGGACGATGCAATGCTGGCCTGCAATTATGCTACCTTGATGCTCGAAAAAGGGGAATTCCAGAGGGCAGAGGTTTTGTTTAAGAAGTCCATCAATGCAGAGAATATTCCCAACGCTTATTACGGGTTGGCCTTTCTTTACAAAATCGCTGGTGAGTTTGAGGCAAGCAAAAGTGTTCTCGAAACTATGTTCGTTCGTATACCACAACAGGAGGTCAGCAAAGAATATGTGGCAATCTATGCTGAAGCCAGGAGCCTGTATAGCGAGATAAGTACCGGGCAGCACAAAAAGGAGAAGAAACATTGAAATATTTTGGAAAAGGTTAACTCGGGTACACAATGCTTGATTACTGGAGTATTGTTGACGCTTCAGGCACTCCACACAAAGAAGCCGCCCGAAAGGCAGCTTTTCTGCTGAATCTTTAACAAAGGAGGTCCACGAGAAATTAACTCTCTTCTAATATACCACTTGAAAATTGAATTTCAATGTATTTTCCCAATCTAACGATAGCTGCTTTGTTGACAGTGCAAGCTGTTTGATAAAATGTTCGGTGATTTCGGAGTGATGATGTTAAACAGCTGGATACAATTGAAGATCTAAACAGACAATTACGATATGCGATCCTTATGTTCAAAATTGCTGCATTAAAGAGCGGTGGCAACTGTCATTACCCTTAGATGCATTGAGGGTGTTCAAGACATAATAAAGATATCTAAACTCTTAAAAAGTGACGACAAAGATGTGACAGGAGTTTCATACCTTGAAAGTATTAGACGAAGGCAAGGGACGTAATAATTAGGTCAAATCTTTAGTCAAATCTTTATTCTTGAGTGAACATCCCCAATATACTATCATAACCTGTTTTTAATATTTATCGTCGTATTGCCACAATTAAGGGTTTGACCTAAGATGGTTGCCCCCGTCATTTTTAATGGTCAATTTGTTTTAATCATGTTCCTTATGGTTCAACAGTCAACATGAACTGACACATTGAAACAATGGATAATACCCAGCCAAGATTTGAGACACCTGGTGAGCGTAAGCTTTTAGAAGGATGTTTGTCGCAGGACAAGGGCTCATGGGATACATTTGTTGATAATTATAGCCGTCTCATCTCTCACGCCATTGTTCAGACCTTAAGGAAATACTGTTTCGAGATGGATAACCAGCTAGTCGATGACCTTTTCCATATCGCATTCCTTTCTCTTATCGAAAACAATTGCAAAAAGCTCAGGCAATTTCAATGGAAGTGTAAACTTTCGAGTTGGCTCCATATGATTGCTGTGCGAGTGACTATAGATTATCTGAGGAAACATTCGGAGCTTCCATCAATAAACGGTGAAACAGATGAAGAGAAGTATATAAAGTCGAGCATCAGGAACGGGAATCCCCTCCCCTCAGAACTTGTTGAGATGGAGGAAGAAAAAAGAATCTTTGAGCAAATCAAAGAAAAACTGACTTCACGAGAATGCCTTTTCGTTGAACTCTACTATTGCCGCGAACTTCCACCGACTGAAGTTGCGGTAATATTAAACACCACTGCGAACAATATCTACCAGTTGAAAAACAAAGTCAGGGAAAAAATGAAAAAAATAGCAAAAAAATTGTTATAAGAATTACGTGAAAAACACGTCTTATAGGGTAACAACTTATGGATAAAAAAAGTGACCGTTTAGACATGGTAATCAAACGAGTATTTACCAGAATGAAAGGACAGATCCCGAAACCGGTTCGCTGCCCTGATGATGAACTGTTGGCCGCATACCGCGCAGGTACGCTAACACAGGTCGAAATGGAAAAAATTGAAGAACACCTAGGTCTGTGTGAAAACTGCACTGAAAGCCTATTATCACTTGCCGAAGCGGAAGGTTCATATTCCCCCGCGCAGGATACTTTTGTATCAAAAAAATCGATAAAAAAAGTCAAAGCCCTGATAAAACCACGAGATACGGGAGATATATGGGAAAAGGTGTTTTCCTGGTTTGCCGTTATGAGACCTATACCAGTAATGGCAACCGCTTCTGTTGTTTTTATCTTGGTGGTATTCGGTATATACAATCTGCATGGTCCCACGGTGGAAATGAACATAATTGCGAGGATACCATCCGATATGCAGTTCAGGGGGACAGAGCAAGATTACAAAAAATTAGAAATACAGAACGGGGGAGAACTTCACTCCGGTGATATGTTCAAGATCAAATTTGAACTTCAGGAAGAGGCATACATATATATACTTTCTCTGGACAGCCGGGGGAATATATCAAAAATATTTCCAGCCAAAGATGCCGAATCTCCTGTTAAGTTCAAGTCACACAAACCCTATACCTTTCCTGATAATAATAATGTTTGGTTGAAGTTAGATACACATACCGGCAAGGAGACCATTTATCTTCTTGTCTCATCAACCCCAATCGGGAATATAAACCAGAAGATTGATCAACTCGGAAAGACAGGAATAGACAAGATCACCAAAATAATGCCGGGCGTGAAAGTCCAGTCTTTCAGGTTTATGCATAAATAATAGGATGGAAACACTCAAGAAAGCCGGGTCTTAATAAAATGATCAGATGTCGTTATCTGCACATCTTGTTTATGACATTATTTTTACTCGGCATCTTTATCCCACCGTTATATTCCCAGGAAAGTGAATTTGAGAAATCAACGCTGTTAATGAACCAGGTTGAGGATCTAAACAGGCAGGGCCGTTACGCGGAGGCAATTCCGGTGGCCGAACAAATTGTCGCAATAAATGAGAAGGCCCTTGGAACAGATCACCCTGATATTGTCGGATCCCTTAGCTGGTTGGCATTTCTTTACCAAAACGATGGAGATGACAAAAAAGCAGAATCAATTTACAGAAGAGCTATAGCTATTTGTGAAACATATAAACAAACCACGGGTCAGGATCACCCCGATATGGCCACTCTTCTGAAAAACCTCTCATGGATTTACAGAAAACATGGAAATCACACTGAAGCTGACAATCTTTACAAAAAGGGTCTGCAAACTGAATTTGAGATACTTGACAGGATGTCAAACCTTATGGAGCAGCGCCGCTACTCAGAGGTTATCCCGGTGGCCGAAAAGGCTCTTAAGATTATTGAGAAAGCATTTGGACACGATCATCCTTCAGTGGCAGACATTCTTGTCTGTCTTGGAATTGCTCATTGCGAACTCGGCAAGTCTATTAAAGCGAAGCCTTACCTTGAAAGGGCATTGGCAATAAAGGAGAAAACTCTTGATCCGTATCATCCTGATTTGGGGCTGATACTTTCTTACCTGTCACGAGTTTATTTAGATCTTAATGACTACGCCAAAGCTGAAACCCTTAGCAAACGTGCTCTGGAGATCATCGAGAAAAATCTTGGCCCAGATCATCCGGATGTGGCAGCAGAACTACGCTGGCTTGCACAATTATATAGTGAAATTGGAGATTATACAGAGGCTGCACTATTAAATAAACGAGCCCTGTCAATATATAAGAAAGCACATGGACCAGAATCTTTGAAGGTGGCGGAAACCTTAGGAGGCATGGCATTTATATGCGAAGATCAGGGCGATTATACAAGTGCGGAGCAATTATACAACGAATCACTGGCGATCATGGAAAAAATCTACGGTCCCGATCACCCTGAAATAATATTCAGTCTTTTGTGCTTAGGGAACTTTTATCAATCCCTCGGATATTGTAACAAAGCTAAATCGTTATATGAAAGAGCGCTTATGATCGCAGAGAAGGCCTTTAGCCCAGAGCATCTTAAGGTGGCTGCATGCCTTGGTAAGTTAGCATCCGTTTACTGCCTTCTTGGTGAAAATGTAAAGGCGATATCTCTATTAGAAAGAGACCTGAATATCAAAAAAGAGTTATTAGGTGCTGAGCATCCTGATATAGCATCAGTACTTTGTAGTTTGGCGAGAGTTTATAAAAATATCGGTGATTATGCCAAGGCGGAATCACTTTATAAAAAAGCGCTGGAAATCAGGGAGCAGGCCTTTGGCAAATATCATCTTTACGTAAGGATTAGCGTTGGCGAGTTGGGAATGTTTTATTTATCTCTTGATGATTACAAAAAGGCTGAATTGTTTTTCAAGAGGGCCATAACGATAGATGAGAAGATTTATGGTTCAATGCATTCCCTCCTGGCAGAAGATATTGCCCTACTGGCAACCGCTTACCGATACACCGGTAATTACGCAAAAGCCGAATCATTATACAAAAGGGCACTGGCGATCATGGAGAAAACACTTGGACCGGATCATCCCAAAGTAGCATCTACTCTAAATTTCTTCTCATCCTTTTATGTCATTCGTCATAATTTTAAAAAGGCCCACGAGTTACAAAAACAGGAAATCCAGATAGATGATAAAATTATTGAACAAATAATGGGATTTACATCTGAAGATGAGAAAATTAAGTACCTTTCCGCTAAAAGGACCAATTTAGATAGCTTTCTACAACTGGTCAGCATGCGTTTATCCCAAGACGCAAGCGTACGAAGAAATGCCCTTGATGTATGGTTAAAGAAGAAGGGTGTTATCCTGGAGGCCCAGAAGCGTTTTCAGGAGGCCTTGATCTATACCGACAATCCACGTGCAGTTAAAACCTTTCAGGACTTGTCCATGGTCAGAACCCGGATATCAAAACTGTCGTTTTCAGACCCGGGGAAAGCGGATCTGGAGGCTTATAAAAAGAAGATAGCTGATTTGGAAGCACAAAAGGATGAATTGGAGGCACAATTAAGTAAGTTAAGCCAGCCCTTTGCCCTCAAGAAAAAGATTGCAGCGGCTGATTGCGAGAAAGTAGCAAAGGCGCTATCTGAAAATACAGTTTTACTTGAATTTGCCAGAATTGGAGCACTTGATTTCAAAACCAAGGATAAGAAGGAAGGTTTGCTACCCGCCCGTTACCTGGCTTTTGTACTTCCTTCCGGCAACGGGAACAATGTAGGAATGATCGATCTTGGAAATGCTGATATTATCGATAAAGCCGTATCTGAATTTAAAAAAGAGATTACCGGTGTAAAAAAACCGCAGGATGCCAAAACCATAAAATTAGCCGGTGAGATTTATAAACTGGTATTTCAACCTTTAAGAAAGGAACTCGGAGACATACGGGAAATCTTTATCTCTCCCGATGGAAATTTGAATCTTATCCCGTTTGAAATACTTCAGGGACCCGATGGCAGATATCTCATAGAAGATTATACCTTCAACTATTTGAGTGTAGGCAGAGATGTGCTTGGCTTCGGACAGATTGAGGACAAAGGCAAAAGAGCCCTTCTCATCGGTGATCCTGATTTTGATATGGGAACTGACGAGAAAAACGTAACCCTGAGGAAACTTGCTTTATACAAAGCCGACCAAACAACAATATGCAAACGTTCTTCGGACATGAGTGCATTTCATTTCAAAAGGCTTCCAGGAACCAGGCAAGAAGTAAAGGCCATCCAGACCCTTCTTGGAAAAGAGAACGTCCAAACCTACACAGGTGGCGATGCCCTCGAGGAAGTGCTAAAAAAGAGCGAGACTCCCACTATTCTTCACCTCGCCACACATGGATTTTTTTTAAAGGACCAGAAGGTGCACAATTTGCCGGGTGATCCAGCAATGCGCGGCTTCCATTCTTATGCAACTCCCGCAATAAACCAGATGTCAAAAATAAGGACAGAAAATCCTATGCTTCGTTCGGGGTTTGCTTTGGCCGGTGCCAATAAAGCTTTGAAAGGTATTGATGAAACGGTTGACGATGGTATTGTGACCGCGGAAGAGATTCTTGGCCTCCGACTACGCGGCACAGAAATGGTGGTAATCTCGGCATGTGATACAGGCCTCGGGGAAGTGAAATCAGGCGAAGGAATATTTGGATTAAGGCGTGCCTTTTCCCAAGTCGGAGCCAAAAGCCTGGTTATGAGCCTCTGGGCTGTGCCCGACAGGGAAACGAGGGAGCTCATGGTGGAGTTTTATAAAAATATAGTGTCAGGAAAGATGAACCGCTGTCAGGCGCTCAGGCAGGCTGCCCTTAAAGAAATGCAGATTGTCAAAAAAAGATATGGTCATGCCAATCCCTACTACTGGGGCGCCTTTGTCATGGTAGGCGATCCGGGTCAACAACCTGTAAATAGAACTCACCACTGATCAAACAGAGATATTCCCTCAGATACATTACCCCTCAAATTTGTTCATAAGCCTTAATCCACACATTATTTTTAAGATGAGAAAATAATTTTATAAGAATTCAGGGATAAGCACGTCTTATAGAACAAAGAGAAAAATAGAAAGGAAAAGGTCATGAATCGAAATAGCAAAACAAATAAAATTCATAATTCAGGAATGGAGGGTAGTACAATGAAAAGAGTTATCTGCTTAATTGGTATGCTGTGTATTTTGGTGTTCTTCGTTGGGACAGCCTTTGCTGGAAGTGTTTCTGTTCGTGGGTATTACCGAAGCAATGGAACTTATGTGCAGCCACATTACCGGTCTACACCGAACAGAAGCTTTAATGACAACTGGAGCACGCGTCCCAATATGAATCCATATACGGGACAAAGGGGCACGCGCACTCCCCGTTACTATACACCACCAGCCCCCTCTTATAAAAACACGTACAGATCGTATAGGACGCGGTCGAGATATTAGTAGCTTCGCTTTTAGGTCTATCTATGGATATTGACATTGTTCAGCATTAAGGGCGGTGACAGGAATAACCCGCCCTTCTTTAAATTAGAAAATGTTGGGTTATTTGATATTGGTTTTTGGCTCGACAAACAACAAATAGCATTAGGAGGTGTGATTATGAAAACATTAGTTGCAATGTTAGGGATGATTTTTATAATATTGTTTGCGTCTTTGGTGTTTGCAGATTCGAATGGGCGAGGGCACTACGACGGTTATGGCAATCCCTATGATCAGAGAAGTACACCTGATGGTGGATACAACAATCAGCAACAACCACAGCGCTATAACTACGATACATTTGGCCCAGACAGTTCCTACGGCCAGAGACGCGACGGTACGGTACATCCAGAGGACTTGGTGCCGCGGCACTCTCCGGACTATTACAGGTTGAAACAGAGACGACACAACTACGGCTACTAGAGTTCTCTATAGTTTTTATTCTCAACGACTGCGTTTTTGCGTTTTATTTCTATTATTTTTTATAAGTAATGCCATTAACAATTCTAATTAACGCCATCTTGATTTAATGTTTTCAATCACAGTGAGATTTTTTCAAAATGGAGGAAAAATGAAACAATTCATGGGGCTCACATGGGTATTGGTTATTTGCTGTTTTTTCACGTTACCGTTATGCGCAAATGCAAGCATAAAAGGCTCCGTGATCAAGATTTACAGTGTCAGCAATAAATATGATTATGATGAACCATGGCAGATGCTGGGCCAGGAGCAGCGTAGAGGTTCCGGATGCATCATAAAGGGAAAGAGAATCTTAACAAACGCCCACGTAGTGGCGAACAATATGTTCATTCAGGTAAGACGGGCGGGACAGGTAAAGAAATACACGGCGGAAGTGGAAGCAGTGGCGCATGCCTGTGATCTTGCCATACTTAAAGTCCTTGACGATTCGTTTTTTTCAGGCACCACACCTGTTGAAATTGGAAGCCTTCCGGGATTTAGAGATAAAGTTGCTGTTTACGGCTTCCCTGAGGGTGGCGATAAGCTATGCATTACAGAAGGAGTGGTTTCCAGAATAGAGCACCGTAAATATACGCACAGCGTCGTTAACTTGCTGGCCTGCCAGATAGATGCTGTGATTAATCCGGGCAGCAGCGGAGGTCCTGTAATCAAAGATAACAAAATAGCCGGTGTGGCATTCCAAAGAATGAAAGGCAAAGATATTGAAAATATAGGTTACATGGTTCCAGCCCCGGTAATTAATCATTTTTTAAAAGACATAGAGGACGGCAGATACGATGGAATACCGGGTATTGGAATATCATGGCAGAAAATGGAAAATCCGGATATCAGGCTTAAATATGCCTTAACCGAAAAACAGACCGGCGTACTTGTAGATAAAATCTACCCGGGCTCCCCAGCAAAAGGAATATTAAAAGACGAAGACGTTATCCTTTCCGTAGACGGCAACAATATTGAAAATGACGGAACGATTGAATTCCGAAAAGGTGAAAGGACATTCTTTGGATACGCGATACAGCAGAAATACATAAATGATACGGCTAAACTCAGAATCCTGAGAAATAATAAGATCGTGAATGTCGAAATAAAATTGACCAATTCCGTGGATTCCTGGCGATTGGTACCACATGTGCAGTATGACGTAGCAGCTACATATTATATTGCAGGCGGACTGTTATTTGAACCGTTAACGGGAAACTATCTGGGAACATGGGGAGAGAAATGGAATCATGATGCTCCGAGTGATCTGCTGAATTATTATTTCCACGGAGAACCCACGGATGATCGAAGAGAAATAATTGTGCTGATTAAAGTTCTCGCTGATGAAATTAATGAGGGCTATCATGAACTTGAAAATAATGTAATAGCTTACGTAAACGGCAAGAAAATATCCACCATGGAAGATCTTGTAAGAGCCTTTGACGGGCATAATGGAAGAGACCACACGATAGTCGATGAACAGGGGTATAACATTGTCATTGATAGGAACAAAGCGAGGAAGTACGGCCAAAGAATCCTCAAGAAATATAAAATCAGTTCTGACAGATCAGAAGATTTAAGGTAGAGATTCATTTCTGTAGCATATGCAGGGAGACACCATTGTGCAGCATGTCACGTCACGAAAAACACGTTACTTTGGAACAATCGACTCGTAGTATTTATAAACACTGCGGCTAACACATGTGATGCTGATGAAAGCCAGGACAAAAAAAGAGAGAGATCTTGCAACAATTAGTCGCTGTACGAGTGTTTTTCTCTGGTCATTCGGTGCCCTGTTTGTCGTATTTCTTTTCACCGGCATGTTAAATCTGTATTACCTTCTCATGATTGCCCTCTTCTCTCTCGCGGGGAGCATGATGTACCTGTTCAGCTCGCACGTGATCAGTGAATTTGCCTGTAGATTGATCTTCGGCAATAGTAAGGCGAAGTGGTCGCTCCGTGAAAGGCTTGCAACGGAGCTGGACAAGATCAAATACTTCAAGAGAAAAGGAGACTTTGATGCAGCACTCCGGCATGTCGATGACATCCTGGCCAAGGATCCTGAATTCCCGGAGGTCCTGTTCCTGAAAGCGCAGATATTACATGAGGAGTATGGATATTCAGGAAGAGCAAAGAAATGTCTTGAAAAGGTAATACAGTTAGTCCCCGAAGATGAACCTTTTCATAAATGGGCATCAGGGTATTATGAAAACGTGTGCAACAAAGAGAATGAAAAAAAAGTTTCTTCAGATTAGCGGCGTGGTTCTTATATGATGCTATGGATCAATGATGCATAATAACCAATTGATTGTGACAGCAGTAATGAGAACCCTTTTACATTTAAATGAAGGCAATAATGAATAAAACTATCGATACTGAAAGAACCTGACAGCTATATTGTGAAACCGATAGTCTTCAGAAATCATATATTCAGCTTTGCCATTGGGCAAAAATATATCGGACCCCTTTATTCCTTGAATTCATGAATGTGCCTCCTCCGAAATTCGGGGGAAGCGTATAACTCAGGATCAATTATGTAAATTTTCAAATCGAAAAAAATGAAAATGGTTAATTATCCATTTAATATCAAAGCATTATGTCATGTTGTTAAACTTTTAACCGGACAGTAGTGATTCTGTCCCCCGAATTCTGTCCCCCGAATTCCCAAGTGATTTGCAGTAACCATGGAATCACATTTTTATTACGTTACTTAAGATTTTTCCTCACTAAACCGAAATATATTTATGTGCGTGTGTACGCGATTAAAGATGCAATGGGATAATTATCGGGTTCCATTTCTAATATTGTGAACATGAGTTCATGCGAAAGAAGGGATGTATCCATGAGAAAGACAAACAGCAAATCATCTACGCTTGAATCTTTGATTCTTTTCTTCGTTATGTCTATGATATGCTTTATAATGATTTTATCTATTCCGCTGCAATCGTATTCCGGGAAATTATATAAGTGGGTTGATAAAAATGGTGGCGTTGTCATTTCAGACATTCCTCCCGATCCTTCAAAAATAAGCAAAAACGATAAAGTTAGAACGTATTATTCCCCCAATGTTTCCCCAAATAAAGAAATAAGTACGGCAGAAACAAAGGAAGAAAAACCGATAGAAACTCAGTATTCTCACAAAATAGAAAAAAAGACCGTTCCAGCTTCGCAAAGATACGAAAAAGAAACTGCTAATCAGGCTGAAAGAGTTATTATTCGTAACCGTAAGATCTTTATTCCAGTGCCGCGTACATACGACACCAGACGTAAAAGGTATAAAAAAGAAAGAACAACAATAAGAAAGAATAACGAATCCGTAAAAAGACATAATGCACGCGTATCGCAAGAGAACAAACGGAGGCGACAAGAGTATGAAAAAGAAAAGAGAAGAATTGAAAGACTCAATGCTGAAATTAATAAAAAAAATGCTGAAGTAAAAAGACATAATGATATGATAAAAAGGAAGATGTATTTACAAGAAAAGAAAAAAGCCGACACTAGACGCCGCCAACAGCATCATGTTAACCGGGACTATAATCGCAAACCATATTATGATGGAAATTACCACGAAATGATGCATCGTTGATGTGAAATAGCTATGATGAAATCTGACTTGACGGGGTTTTGTATTTTAGGGGGCATATGATGATTAAGAGATTTGTTTTTTGGCACACATTGGTTTTTGTGATTTTGCTCTTCACCGGTTTTGCTGTTGCCGAGGTCCAGACTTTTAACCATACGGTTAACCAGCCTTTGGGAAGTAGCCAAGCACTATATGATATCAGTGATACTGCCATAATCAAGATAAAGCGCCAAGTATTAGAAATGGCAGTAACCTATCCGGAGAGCATGACGATTGCAAGAGATAGCTTTAGAAAAATTATTCCTGGAAAACGAAAGGAGTATGAAGAGTCTCTGTTCCGCGAGTTCGGCGACCCGTGGGAAGAAGAAAGAAATATATCTCGAAATATCAACCAATATACTCAAGCCAACGAAAGTAGGCTATTTGAGCATGTTTTTGGTAATCAATACAGATATGAAGATAGATATCGATTAAATGCCAAAGCCAAGGCACATTGGAAAAGAGCACTTATGAAGTTCAGAAATAATGTCAAAAACCGATTAATGAGTGATATAAAACGCAAACAAGAAATACATACGGAGAAGATGAGGGTATTTGACCAGTATATGCTGCAAAATTTAAAAAACAAACAATAACTCGGTTGGAATATCCTCCCGGTTTCATGGGGATACCTCGTAACCTCACTGCCTGTGAGCCAAGGCATTCAGGTTAAAAATGAAGTGCATTATCAAATTAAAATACGCTACGGATAAACCATATTGGGTAAACCGGAAGAAATTCTATAAGTATGTTGATCAAAAGAATCTGGCCCAGCGGGAATCCAAAATAGTAGAAAATTGCTATGATATAGGGTGGCTTATCAAAAAAAAGAATGGAGAATGGTACTTCGAGCCACCTATATTTTATCTCAATAATAGACGGATTTGTTTCACCGGCGGCCGTCATAGGACAATTGTGTTATCCAGGCATCTTGACGTTTTGCCAATGGCGCTGCGTGTTCCGAATGTATATCCATTCTGCCAAAGCGTTTTGGATGAGATTATAGAACGCGAGATAGAAATGGAGGAGGTTTTTCAACTTCCTGATCTTGAAACGCGGGACTTCCGTAAAGAAAAACCTGTGTCAGCAAAAGATGCTGCGACTGCGAATAAGGTGAACAGGGAACCAGTACCCTTGGTCATATTCGGCACAGAACCTGTTTCATCCGATACTCAAGAAAAAGAGTGATTATACTTATAGGAATTGCATTTCAATAAGAATCCTCATTCATGTTCTCTTCATTGATATTTCGCCATGTTTTATGTCGTTCCAGCTCTGCCAGTTCGGAAACATCTTTAGGAATTATCGTTGTCTCGTCAACCTCTCCGGGCTCCTGGGGATCATTTAGAATGCCCACTAAGAGGTATCGCAGGGCTTCGATCGCATAAAGTTCATCCAGGTCTTCTCTCTTTTTTCCCAATTGTCTGGCAAGGTGGAAATGGCAACCGAAAAATGACCCATCGTGGCAACCCAGGGAGCCCGCAGGGCGACCGGAGGTGCCATCTATTCATTTCACTTTATCTCACTCAATCAGTCGTTATCTGTTTTTCAACG